>CAZVVH010000146.1:0-3262 GCA_964630475.1 uncultured Oscillospiraceae bacterium
TATGAGATTTCGATACTCGCTGGGGGAAATGCCAGTGTAGCGCTTAAAGGTGCGGGTCAGCGTCCAGCCGCTGCAATAGCCGGTCTGCTGGCTAATCGAGGTGATGCTCAAGTCAGTCTTGGTCAGGAGCCGTTTAACCTCCTGCAGCCGCAGCGTATGGATATAATCCAGAAAGCTGATCCCCTTAACCTGTTTGAATAAATGGGACAGATAGGAAGGGTTCATGTGAAATTCGCTGCTCACCATGGTAAGGGACAGATCCGGGTTCCGATATTCCCGCTCCAGGTATTGGCAGATGCAATCGATCTTGCTGCCGCTTCCCTCGGATTGCTGGTTTGGATTCGTCTGGTTAAGCACATAGAAAATCATATGAACACGGTCAATGATTTCGGAAATGGAATCTGACGTGGAAATCTCATGCATCAGCTGAAGCAGATCCTGATTGCTGCTCAGAGCCTGTTGCAGAATATCAAAAGTTGTCCCCAGCCATATCATAATTTCCTGACGGTATCTTACCGCTTCCTCGGGTCCGCTACAATAAGTGGGCCCGATCATTTCAATAAACAAATCTTCTGCCGTGGCCAGGTTGTGGGTGACCAGCGCATTAAAATATTTCTTTTTCAGGACGCCGCGCTGCCGGGAAAGATCGGGGTCCGGAGCGGGCAACTCATCAGCCACGATGACTGTGTCAGGCCAGTTCACCAGCAGAGCATATAGCTCCAGAGAGGAGGCATATTCCATGGCTTCATGGGTCTGTGCGATGGAGTAAAATGGGGCGGAAAGCGAACAAAAGCAGGGCACATCATCCTCACGCGCCAGCTTCTCCTGGGCATTCCGGGTCAGCTGGACGAGTTTAGCCAAAACAGCGGTTTTCTCCTGAGCGAGCCGTTCTTCCGTATACCCGGTCAGATTGATGAGACAGACAAAATCGCGCTCGAAGTCAGAAACAACGCCGGTAAAGTCCCGGTTGAACTGCTGCTCAAATACCTGGACAACCCTGTCAGAGATCCGTCGGTACTCATCAATGGTAAGGCCAGACGCACCCTCGCTTTCTTTGAAAGTGAGATAGTCCGAGATGCTGATGTTGATAAGGATAAAACAGGGCCAGTCGAATTTCAGAATGTTGTGCTGCAGATCATGGACCTTCGCCTCGGTGCCCGACATACGCATCGTGTGGGAGTTGTTCTGCAGGAGACGATCGAATAGCCGGGTGCGGGCCTGCTTCACATTCCATGTCCGCATCCGCTCGTATTCCTTCAGCATAATGGATGCCTGCCGCATGGCGTCCTCCGGAATGGCATCCTCCGGGATTCCACAGCCCATATCCTCAATAACGTTGCGCATGTTGCGCTGGTGCACCTGATGGGTGTGCTCATAGATGCACACGTTCAGCACAAAGCCGGAGAGCGAAAGAATTGCGTATACCAGCAGCGCGAACCAGGCGTTTCCCTTACGGCCCCAAATCAGAGCGGCTATGGCGAACACAGACATGATCCCAATGGGGATAGAAACGCGAATAGAACGATTCGGATGCTTCATAATGATTTCCTTTCATAATGGCATGACATTCGCATGGGGAAAGCACACTGTAAAAGGGCCGCTCTCTGCCAGAAACATAGAAAAATATATCAAAAGGAATATTAAACTTGCTATTATCTAATGTTAACACATCAAGATTCTGTTGTAAAGTGGCTTGTCCGGGTTTCGGTCTTAAGAATCGTTTTGAGCTTATCATACAAAGTGCGCTGCCATTGGGGCTGCTCTGTTTGTTTGCTGATGTCGAAAAATATAATTTTGAGCAGGTTCAAAAGATTTGCGAATTGTATTTCAATGCGTTTTCTGGTAGGCTCAAGCTAGGAATTCCTAAATAACCAATCCAATAAGAAAAGGAGGTTTTTGATTAAATGGACAATCAAAGGCTGGAAGCGCTGGAGAAGAGGCTTGCGGAGTTGGAACTGCAGGTTGAGCGTTCCCAGGCCGCCATTATTTGCTCCAATCTTATGAGCCGGTATGTCAACTACCACGCCGCTTTCCGTCACAAGGACTATGTGGCCTTTTGGGCCCAGCGGGATGACTGCATCCTGGAGATGCCCTGGGGCAAATATGTAGGCTTTGAAAGCGTGAAGAAGTGCTATCTGGATCATCATTTTGACCGCGGCGACGAGGGCGCTGAGGAGAAGATGGCCGGTGCCGTGTTCTTCCATCACCTGGATACCCCCATCATCGAGGTTGCTGCTGACGGAAAGACTGCTCGGGGTGCCTGGTGGTCTCCCGGACATGAGACTGTCCCGTCCCGTGAGAATGAGGACGGTCAGTTCGCGTTCTGGGCCTGGTCCAAGTATGGCGCCGACTTTATCAAAGAGGACGGTCAGTGGAAGATCTGGCGTATGCGCATCTACCCCATGTTCAAGACTCCGGTCGGCGTCTCCTGGGCAGACCCCTCCATGTTCTCCGGCCCGCTGGACCTGAGCGAGTATCCCGAGACCGACTTGCCCTGCACCGACACCCCTTGGTACATGGATCGCAAGAATGTTTATCCCGCAGACCAGCCAGATCCTCCCGTTCCCTACAACAGTTATTCGGATCTGAAAAAGACATTCTTCGGCGAATTGATCTGATCCCTCCGCGTTTCCCGAATTTGAGCATATGCTGTATTTCCTGACCCCAAACGATGAAGATGAAAAGTAAAGAAAGGAGAATTATTTTATGATCACAAGTGTCGCTGGATCTGCTGTTGTTTTGATCCTTGGCATTATTCTGTTCATCATACTGTGTTTCCGCGGCTTCAATACTGCTATGGCTGCCTTTCTCGGCGCCGTAGTCGTGGCCCTTGGCTGCAGCGATGGCTGGCTGAACGCCATGTTCAGCGTCTTTCCCTCTGGCATTGGCTCCTTTGTCTCAGGACAGGCGGTTTTGTATTTCTCCGCCGGCACCTTCGCTTTCCTGATGCGTGAAACCAAGTCCGGCAACGCCATTGCTGACAACATGGTCCGCCTGCTTGGTGCAAACCGCGCCCCTTTGATCATTGTCATTATTACCGCCATTATCCAGATCGCCGGCATCAGCACCTATGTACTGGTGGCTCCCATTGCCCTGGCGCTGATGCGGGCGTCCGATATGCCCATCAGCATTGGCTTTGCCGCCTGCGTGGGCATCCCGCCGCTGATTTCCTTCTGCCTGCCCGGCGTGACCGCTCTGCCCAACGTCATTCCCACCACCGTCCTGGGCACCACCATTTACGCCGCTCCCATGATGGGCCTGA
>CAZVVH010000146.1:3362-5634 GCA_964630475.1 uncultured Oscillospiraceae bacterium
TGCGTGTACGGCTTCGGCAATGTCACCTCCGCCTCCGCCTGCTTCGAGCCTCTGAAGGCCGCCATCATGACCATCAACCTGAACCCCTACTTCACCGCTTTCCTCACCATCGCTCTGGTGGCCGCCCTGTGCGCCGACGGCATTGCCGGCATGACTCTGTGGCTGGGCACCTTTGCCGAGACCTTCCTGGCGATGCCTGGTGTCAACCCCGCGGCTATGCACCGCATCTTGGTCATATCCGCTACTACCTTCGACTCTCTGCCCCACTGCGGCTCTATCGCCGGCGCTATGGCCATGTTCCAGACCACCCACAAGGAATCCTACGGCCATGTGTTCATTCTGACCGTTTGCATTCCCACCATCCTGGCTTTGCTGGGCGTCGCGATGGCGATCCTATTCTATTGATTTAGGCCTTTGCGTGTTCAGATCGACCGATCCAGTATGTCTTAAGATGCGCTGCCAGCAGTCCTGGCAGCGCACCCTTTCCAGATTTTGCGCTCAATCAAGGAGGGTTTTACCATGAGCAATCCCAATCCCGCCGCCAAGACCGAGTTCCATGTGATTATCGATGTAGATGAAATGGCCGCCCGTTATGGCCTCGAAAAAGAGGACGTCTATAAGCCTGACGGCACTTTTGTGGCCCGAGACTACCACTGGCCCGCCTCTGTCCTGCCCCAAGCTGTGGCTGAGGTAAAGGAGCGAGCCGCCGGCGAAAGTGTGGTCAAATTCATCAACCACTGCCCCAACTGGGCCATCGCCGCCTTTGCCGTAGCAATCCGTCCCGCCACCTGCTTTATGAACGTCGGACCTCAGGGCATGTTCAATATGTACCACGCGCCCTTTCCTATCGGAGAGAGGCGCCCCGCCTGCGACGTATACTTCGCCGCACGGCCGAAGGGCGAGCGGGTCTACCTGACCATTGAGTCTGAGGGAGACCCCCATTTGTTTGATGTCGCCAAAATGCCCCTGGTCACTGTGCCTCCGGTGGAACCCGGAAAAGTCATGTTGCTGTCTGGCCTGATGACCCACCCTATGGCCATCAATACAGCTCTGGCCTATGCCGACACTGCCAAGGCCTTTTTCATCCGCTTCCACGAATCCCCCGAATATGTCTGTTCCTACAGCAACTGCAGCGAGATCAGACTCGGTGACACCATTCCCGTTTGATCCCCGCCGCGCAAGGCACATTGTCCATTTAATCATTTCACGACCACTGAGACCGGAGGTATGTGCCCGTGAAAAAAACAAGTTCATTTCCCATGTACTTTTTGATTCTGCCCTTAGTGATCGTGATCACATTGATTTACGGCGGACTGGTTCAGCGCATCCTGCCGGCCGTGGAGGTGGACGGCGAGACTTATTCCGTCCCAGAATTCAACTACTATTATTTTACCGAATATCTGGATTTCACTGATGAAAACTATGACCAGCTGGAGGCGCTGGGCTTGGACACTAGCCGGGCCCTGGACCGGCAGTCCTGCCAGGGCTATGACAGTTGGGAGGATTATTTCAAGACCGCAGCACTGGAGCGCATGGCTGAGGTGTCTCTTTTGCTGGAGCAGGCTGAGGCGAATGGCTATGCGTTTACAGAGAGCGACCTGCGTCCGTACCAGGAGGAGCTCGATGGCATCGATGCCCATTGTGCCAGCGCGGGGATAACCTTTGAATCCTATCTTCAGGCATATTATGAGGCGTCCATGACGGAGGACGTTTTTCTGGAACAGCTGGAGCGAGATGTCAGGGCCAGCGCTTATAAGCAGGCGCTGATGTCCGGATTCGAGCCCGGGGAGGACGCGGTGGCGCAATGGCTTGCTGCGAATCCCATTTCGGACGACTACTATCTGGCAAACCTTGATGTAATTTGGTTCGAGGCGGTGGATGACCGCTTCTCCGGTGAGTTTGGCAAGACACAGAAGGCCGACATGGAAGCGAAGGCCCAGCTGTTGCTGGACATGTGGCAGGAGGAAGGGGAAACGGAGACGGTGTTTTTCTCCCTCGCCGAGCGGTTTTCGGAGTCGGACGTGATCACTTATGATAATATGGATCGGGGTGTTCTGCCGGAGGAGCTGGATGACTGGTGCTTTGATAGCGCACGACAGCCTGGCGACACGACCTGGGCGGTCTCGGAGGACGGCACGTGGGTAATCTATTACCGGGGAGCGGGCACCGCAGCCTCTCAGGCGGAGGCAGTCTCACAGTTGCTCGCCCAGTCCTACAAGGAATGGTATCAGGAGCATTCCCAGGGATGCGTGATCCGGGAACGCTTCGGTAT
>CAZVVH010000147.1:0-1841 GCA_964630475.1 uncultured Oscillospiraceae bacterium
GCTCTTGAGAATGGACAGGGCATAGGAGCCGTCCTTTTCCAACACGCCGGAAATTCTGGGGGTGTAGTTGGGGGAATCCGGCTCGAAGCAGCGCTTGCGCAGGGCCTCAATATAGCTCTTGCCCTGGGCCAGGCTGTCCCGGATGGTGTCGGTCTGGTCGCCGTTGGTGACAATCAGGGAATCGCCATACTTGCGGACGGGGTGATAGATGATGAGGGAGGGATCCTCCAGCTTGGCGGGGTCGGCGGCCTCGGTCCGGATGCCGTCGGGGGTGACAGTAAAGACCCGGTTGCGGCTGTTGGCAGAGCGGCCCATAATAAAATAGGCGATCACCGCGTACTTGTTGTCTGCGGAGCGGCCCAGGACGATGCCCCGGCCGGGATAGGGATTGGTGCGCAGCTGCTGCGCCAGATCGAACAGTTCCATAAATCAGTTCTCCTTTTCGGGTAAAATGTGAACGATGCGGCCTTCCACGGTCAGCCGTCCCTGGCAGAACAGGCTGACGGCCTGGGGGAGAAGCTTCCACTCAGCCTGCTCCATAATGCGCCGCTGCAGGGACTGGGGGGTGTCCCCCTCCTCCACGGCCACTGCCTTTTGGAGGATGATAGGACCTCCGTCACACTGGGCGGAGACAAAGTGAACTGTGGCGCCGGAGACCTTTACTCCATAGGCCAGGGCCTTTTCGTGGACGTGAAGCCCGTAAGCGCCGGGACCGCAGAAGGAAGGAATCAGGGCGGGGTGGACGTTGATGATGGCGTTGGGATAGGCATCCACCATTTCCTCGGTCAGGATATACATAAAGCCCGCCAGCACCACCAGGTCAATTTCTGCCCTCTGGAGCCGCTCCACCAGCGCCTCTGTCAGGGCGCGGTTGTCAGGGTAGTCCTTTCTGTTGATCACCGCGCTGGGGATACCGGCGTTTTTGGCCCGTTCCAGGGCGTAGGCATCGGGGGAGGAGGATACCACCAGGGAGATCCGGCCGCCTGCGATCTCCCCCCGGCCTTGGGCATCGATCAGGGCCTGCAGGTTGGTGCCGCCCCCGGAAACCAGAACTGCAATCCGCTTCATCCGTAGATCACCTCAACGCCGTCGGCACCTTCGATGACGGAGCCGATGACATAGGCCTCCTCGCCGGCTGCTTTCAGCAGCTCCACAGCCCTCTCTGCCTGGCCGGCAGGGACGGCGGCGATCATGCCGATGCCCATGTTGAAGGTGTTATACATATCCCGGGTGGGAATATCGCCGGCCTTCTGAATGATGTCGAAGATGGGCAGGCGGGGGAAGGTGTCCAGCTTAATCTGGGCGCAGAGACCCTCGGTCATCATGCGGGGGACGTTTTCGTAAAAACCGCCGCCGGTGATGTGGCTGACAGCCTTTACATTGATTTCGTTGTTCAGCAGGGCCTGAATGGCCTTGACATAAATGCGGGTGGGGGTCAGCAGGGCCTGGCCCAGGGTGCAGCCCAGCTCGTCATAATAGACCTTGACGGACTCTGCGTTGATGTCCAGCACCTTACGGACCAGAGAGAAGCCGTTGGAGTGGACGCCGGAGGAGGCCAGGCCGATCAGGGCGTCCCCCACCTTCAAATTCTTGCCGTCAATGATGTTGTCATAATCCACCATGCCCACGGTAAAGCCAGCCAGGTCGTATTCATCCTCGGGATAGAAGCCGGGCATTTCGGCGGTCTCGCCGCCCACCAAGGCGCAGCCAGCCTGCTTGCAGCCGTCCGTGATGCCCTTGACAATCTGTTCGATGCGGGCGGGATCGTTCTTGCCGCAGGCGATGTAGTCCAGGAAGAACAGCGGGGAAGCGCCGCCGCAGATCACGTCGTTGACGCACAT
>CAZVVH010000147.1:1851-5621 GCA_964630475.1 uncultured Oscillospiraceae bacterium
GCAGTCAATGCCCACGGTGTCATGCTTGTCCATCAGGAAGGCCAGCTTCAGCTTGGTGCCCACACCGTCGGTGCCGGAGACCAGAACCGGGCGCTTCATGTCCTTCACATTTGGCTCAAACAGGCCGCCAAAGCCGCCCAGGCCCCCCAGAACGCCGGGGATGTTGGTGGAAGCCACCAGGGGCTTGATGCGGTTGACTGCCTCGTAACCGGCAGTTACGTCCACGCCGGCGGCGGCGTAGGAATCGGATTTGGAAATATTGCTCATTTGTATAACCTCCGTATCGAAGAATTGATTTCTCGTTGAAGCCTTGGGGCCGGGATCAATCTTTGGGAATGGGCAACACATAGTGGCCGGAGAAGCAGGCGTCGCATACCCCCAGCTTCAGGCCATCCATGATGGCCTTCAAATCCTCAATGGACATATATTGCAGGGTGTCCGCGCCGATCATCTCACAGACCTCCTCCGGCGTGTGATGATAGGCGGCCAGCTGTTCGCCGGTGGGGATGTGGGTGCCGAAGTAGCAGGGGTTCAGGAAGGGGGGAGCCGTGACCTTCATATGGACCTCCCTGGCGCCGGCGTGTCGGAGCAGCTTGACAATGCGGTTGCTGGTGGTGCCCCGGACGATGGAGTCATCAATGAGGATCACCCGCTTGTCCTTGACGGTGGCGGAGACCGCATTCAGCTTGATGCGGACAGATTTATCCCGCTCCCACTGCTGGGACTGGATGAAGGTGCGCTGGATGTAGCGGTTCTTCATCAGGCCGATGCCGTAGGGGATGCCGGACTCCCTGGAGAAGCCCATGGCGGCGGCCAGACCGGAATCGGGGACACCGATCACCACGTCTCCCTCCACGGTATTGCGGCGGGCCAGCATGCGGCCTGCCTCCTCCCGGAAGCGGCCCACGGGAACCCCGTCAATGATGGAATCCTGACGGGCGAAGTAAATCAACTCAAACATGCACAGGGAGGACTTGGCGCGGATTTCGCAGTCATAGCTGCGGACGGTGCCCTTTTCAGCCACAATGACCTCGCCGGGGCGCACGTCCCGGATCAGCTCTCCGCCCAGGGCCTGAATGGCGCAGGATTCGGAGGCGAACACAATAGAGCCGCCCACCTTGCCCATGCACAGGGGGCGGAAGCCGTTGGGATCCCGGGCGGCGATGAGACGGGTGTGATCCATGACGATCAGGGAGAAGGCGCCGATCATATACTGCATAGCGTTGAGGAGGGCATCCTCCAGGGTGTTGGTGCGCAGATGCTCCCGGACGATCATATAGGAAATGACCTCGGCGTCATTACTGGTGCGGAAAATACCGCCCCGGTTTTCACAGCTGGCTCGCAGGGCCTTGCTGTTGACCAGCTTGCCATTATAGCAAAGGGCCATGGAGCCGGAGGCGTGATGAACGGTGATGGGCTGGGCATTGGTGACGGTGCGGCTGCTGCTGTCTGAGGCATAGCGGACGTGGCCGATGGCCATTTGCGCACCGGATAATCTGTTCAGAACCTCCGGGTTAAACACGTCAGGAACCAGGCCGGGGTTCTTGTGCTGCACCAGCTCGCCGTCCCGGTTCACCGTAATGCCGCAGGATTCCTGGCCCCGGTGCTGCAGGGCGAACAGGGCGTTGTAGGCGGCCAGGGCGGGATCCCGGTCCTCATCGGGAGGGCAGGACATGCCGAAAATACCGCACTCCTCATGCAGCTTGTCAGTGGTTTCAAAATTCATGGGAAGCTTCTTCCTTTCCTTGGAGCATATCCTGGCTCTTAAAGCGCGGCAGCCTCGGCCTGAAGCTTGGCCTCCTTGGCTGCGATCTGCTGCGCCATTTCCACCCGGCCGGCGTCCAGCTTGGCAGCCAGATCGGGATCGGAGACAGCCAGGATCTGAGCGGCCAGCACAGCGGCGTTCTTAGCCCCGTTCAGGGCCACAGTTGCCACAGGGATGCCGGAGGGCATCTGCACGGTGGCCAGCAGGGCGTCCATGCCGTCCATGGCGCCACCCTTCAGCGGGATGCCGATGACAGGCAGGGTGGTGTTGGCGGCGAAGGCACCGGCCAGATGGGCGGCCATACCGGCGGCGCAGATGATGACGCCAAAGCCGTTGGCCCGAGCGGATTTGGCAAACTGGGCGGCCTGGGCGGGGGTGCGATGGGCACTCATAATATGTGCTTCATAGGGAATTTCATACTTTTTCAGCTCGGTGCAGGCGGCCTTGACGGTGGGCCAGTCGCTGTCAGATCCCATGATGATTGCAACCTTCATAGACATAGTACATAACCTCCTGGTTGAAGCAGAACAGCAGGAAGCGATGATAAGAGGCTTCCTGCTGCATGATTTTAGTGGACATAAATTTCGGGCACAATGATACCGTAACACAGGCGGTGAACATGGCCGGTGGTGTTGCGCTTCATTGCTGCACCTCATTTCGATTAGAATATACATATTCTAACGTAATAAACTGGAAATTTCAAGGGCACTTCTGGGAAAAGAAAATTTTTGTACGCATATACAAAGAGAACGGCGGGAAAGCTCAGCCCCTTCGTCAAGTTCATTCTCCCAGCAGCTTGCTGTGATCCAGAACCTCCTTAACCTGCCTGCATCGGACAGACCAGTCACATTTCCTGGCCAGGGCCTGACGCTCCTCCTTGCGAACATAGCTGTCGTGGGCCAGCACCTTTTCACACATGTCCACAAACATCTGCGGGGAGTAGGCGGACTCGATCAGGGAGGGATATTCCTCCAGATGGAGCTGGTGGTACATGGAGACGATGGGCATTCCGGTGGACAGATACTCATAGATGCGGGGGGAGAGGACGTCGTCGTCCTCCATGCCGTCCCGCAGGAAGGACATGCCCACGTCGAAATGGCGGATATAGGCCGGAATTTCGTTGGTTTTCTTGGGGCCGAGAAAGTAGACGTTGGGCAGCCGGCGAAGGCGGCGGAGGTAGGGGTTGCCGCTGTGTACCCGGCCAATGAGGACGAAGGACCACTCCGGATGGGCGGCGGCCGCGGCGGCCACGGGGGACAGGTTCAGATTCTGCCAGATGGTGCCGGTGTAGCCAAAGACGGGGTAGGGAAGGGTTTTTAGCTCATCCGGGCAGGGGAGCAGCTCGGTTTGGATGGGGTCGAACAGGGAATAGTCCAGGCCATTGGGAACCACTGCGATGTTCTTGCTGCAGGGGGAGAGATGATCCTCCAGACCCACCGAAGCGGCAAAGACGATATCCGCCCGGGTGGTCAGCTGGCTCTCCCAGAGGATGGGAAGCCTGGACCAGTCCTGATCGCAGTCGTAGATCAGGCCGGAATAGGGGATATCCTGAAGCAGCTCATTATAAAGGGGAGAACAGACCCAGAGCAGGGAATGCTCGAAGCGGTGGTAATTCATGCAGCTGAGAATGTACCGCAGCAGCTTCCGGCGGGAAGGCCAGCTGAGGTGGGCCTGATCCTCGGTGACTTTTGGGATATAGGGAAGGGTATAGACATAGGTCAGTGGGGTTACCCGCTGACAGTCCTTCCGCTTTACATGCAGGGAGCCTGGCTCAAAATATAGAATTTCGGCATCGGAAAACTGGGACAGAAAGCGCTGGGTACGGGTGGGACGCTTCCGCCAGGGGGCGCTGGAGAGGCATAGAATCTGCTTCAAAGGGGATCACCTGCCGTATAAAATACAAAAAGATCGCCTTTATGTTACCTGAAAAGTGCTGAAATTGCAATAGGTTGTTTGAAAAACTGGCGGCATAGCCTGGTATTCTTGTCAAAGAAATGAAAATATG
>CAZVVH010000148.1:0-5606 GCA_964630475.1 uncultured Oscillospiraceae bacterium
TTTTTTGCCTGCTGGCTGCCGCAGCTGTTTTGCCGGGGTTGCAGAGCAGAGCCTAGTTATAGAAGGCGGGATTGCGCCGAAAGGCCCAGGTGTGGGCATATTCCACCGCTGCAGCCCGATGATATGGAAGGAGCATAAAACCACCTCCCTCCAGCCTATGCGGCGGAGGGAGGTGAGGTGCAAGTGTAAGGTTTATATATTCCCTGAAATGAGAAATGGGGGTTCTGTTCCGGGAATTTACCCCTCAAACAGGGCCTTCATGCCCCGGAAGCACATATAGCAGTCCAGCTTGCCTGTGACCTCGAAGGGGGCATGCATGCACAGCACAGGTACGCCGGCATCCATGGTGGCGATATTGCGGTCCCCCATGTAGCAGGCCACGGTTCCGCCGCCGCCGGCGTCCACCTTGCCCAGCTCGGCCATCTGCCAGACCACGCCGTTCTCCTCCATCAGGTGGCGAATCCGGCCTACCACCTCCGCAGAGGCATCGTTGCTCTCATACTTGCCCTGGGAGCCGGTGTATTTGGAGAAGCCAACGCCATAATTGACAAGGGCACTGTTGCGCTTCTCATAGACCTCCGGATAGTTGGGGTCGTAAGCTGCGGTCACATCGGCGGACAGGCACAGGGAGTTCTCATAGCAGGCTCCCAGGGTCACCCCCTGGCTGGCGCACAGATCGGCCATGAAGGCATCAAAGGCCCAGGATTTCATGCTGGAAACGCCAGTGGAGCCAATCTCCTCCTTATCCGCCAGCACGACCACTGCGGTTTTTCCGCAGTTCTCCGCTTTCATCAGGCCCATCAGGGCGGCATAGGAGCAAACCCGGTCGTCCTGACCGTAGGCCCCCACCATGGAGCGGTCCAGACCCACATCCCGGGCGGGATAGGCGGGCACCGCCTCCAGCTCGGCGGAGATAAAGTCCTCCTCCACCATGCCATACTTCTCGTTCAGCAGGCGCATAATATTCAGCTTCACCCGATCACTTCCCTCCACATCAGGGAAAGGCTCACTGCCAATCAGCAGGTTCAGATTCTCACCGGGAAAGGCCTTATACAGGGGCTTCTGGCTCTGCTCATCCGCCAGGTGGGGCAACAGGTCCGTGATAACCAGGGTGGGATCCTGGGGATCGCTGCCGATGGCCACCCGCACAGAGGCGCCGTCCCGGCGCACCACCACGCCCCGCAGCTCCAAAGGCACCGTCACCCACTGATACTTGCGGATGCCGCCGTAATAGTGGGTCTTGAGCATGGCCAACTCGTCCTGCTCATAGAGGGGGCTGGGCTTCAAATCCAGCCGGGGGGAGTCGATATGCGCGGCGCCAATATTGACGCCTTCTGCCAGGCTCTCCGTGCCGATCACAGCCAGCATCAGGGACTTGCCCCGGTTGCTCTTATAAACCTTGTCGCCGGGGCTCAGCTCCATTCCCCGGGTATAGGGGCGGAACCCATAGCCCTCGGCAATGGCAATGGCCGCCGAGACTGCGTCCCGCTCGGTCTTGCCCGCATCCAGGAACTTCTTATAATCCTCGCAGTAACGGTTGACTTCCTCCCGCTCCCGGTCTGTAATCCGGTCAAAGCCGTTGGTTTTCTTGTAGAGCAGATCCTTGCGCAGCTGCTCCGCCTGCGTAGTTCTTTCTTCCATGGTTCTTTCTCTCCTTTACTTGATCTTATGAAAGAAGTTTTAAAAACAGCGCTTTCGCCTTGGCGGCAAATTCCTCGGCGGTGCTGTCATTATTCAAGACATAGTCGCAGTGTGCCTCAAAGTACGAATTGGGCTGCTGAGACTTGATTCGGTTCCAGGCATATTCCTCGCTGATGCCGTCCCGGGCCATAATGCGCTTCACCCGGAACTCCGCCGGGGCCAAAATAGCCACAGTGGCGTCGCAGCGCGCCTCAATGCCGCTGCCGATCAGGTTGATGGCATCCACTCCCACGCCGGGCAGCCCTGCGTCCCGGGCCGCCTGGATGCGGCGGTTGATTTCCTCATTGATGTAATAGGCGGTGATTTCAGACAGCTGGGCCAGGGCCTCCTTATCCCGGAACACCACATTGCCCAGCCGCTTGCGGTCCAGCTTGCCATCCACATAGGCGGAGGGGAACCGGGCCTTCAGTGCACCGTTCAGCGCGGCGCTGCGTTCCAGCAGCTCATGGTAGACGTCATCGCAGTCAATCAACTCCGCCCCCAGGGCGGTGAGCTGGTTCAGCGCCGTGGTCTTTCCGGCACCGGTGGGGCCGGTAATTCCGATCAGCTTCATAAGTCTCTCTCCTGTAATCAAAATGGTATGGAAGCCCGCCGCCTTTTTGATGCGGTTTCCAATGGCCAGCCCCAGGCCGGTGGAATCCGGGCACTGGGCATAGATCTCGGTCACATGGGTGCTGTCAAAATAGCGCAGGGCGTCAAACACATTCCGGGCCTGCTCAGGCTTGTTGTCAACGCTGCCCAGGATTTGAACCTCCTGCCCTTCAAACAGCCCGGCGTACTCCCAAAAACAGATCACACCGGTGGTTGGGGTACAGCGGCGGCGGATAAACTCCGCTCCCAGCTTGGGATCCCCCTCCACCACCGTCACCGGTGCTTTGGGGGCGTAGTGGCGATAGGCCATACCGGGCGCCCGCGGCCGCTCCCCGGGCTTCATCTGCTGGGTCACTGCCCGGTCCACAGGAATTTTTACTCCCAGGACCTCCTCCATCTCCTCCAGGGGCAGTCCCCCAGGCCGAAGGAGGCAGGGCGGGTCACAGGTCAGGTCAATGATGGTGGATTCCACCCCCACGGTACAGGGGCCGCCATCCATAACCCCCTCGATCTTCCCATCCATGTCCTCCATCACGTCTGCTGCCGTGGTGCAGCTGGGGCGCCCAGAGGTGTTGGCTGAGGGGGCCGAAATGGGTACGCCCGCCAACCGGATCACCGCCCGGGTGGCGGGGTGCTGGGGGCAGCGCATCCCCACCGTGTTCAGTCCCCCGGTGGTCACCCGGGGGACATTGTCCTTTGCCTTTAAAATCATGGTCAGCGGGCCAGGCCAGAAGGCCGCCGCCAGGGTGTAGGCGGTCTCCGGAATGTCATAGCAGTAGCGCTCCAGCCAGCTGTCGTCGGGAATGTGGAGAATCAGGGGGTTGTTCTGAGGCCGGCCCTTGGCCGCGAAAATCCGGCTCACGGCTTCCACATCCAGCCCGTTGGCACCCAAGCCGTAGACCGTCTCCGTGGGGATGGCCAAAAGGCCCCCCCGGCGAATAATCTCCGCCCCCCGCTCCACATCCTCTGTGGTTAAATACTCTGTTTTCAAGCTTGTCACCTTTTACTGTTCTGTCTGCTGTCTCAGCCGCTCCGCGTTGTCCGCCGCCACCAGCCCGTCAATCAACTCATCCAAATTCCCATCCATAATGGAATTGATCTTGTATAAGGTCAAACCGATGCGGTGGTCAGTCACCCGGCCTTGGGGGAAGTTATAGGTGCGGATACGCTCATTGCGCATCCCGGAGCCAACCTGGCTGCGCCGCTGGGCGGTGTAGGCGGAGCTGATCCGTTCCTGCTCCGCCTCGTACAGCTTGGAGGCCAGAACCCGCATGGCTTTGGCCCGGTTTTCGAATTGGCTCCGCTCCTGCTGGCACTCCACAACTGTTCCGGTGGGCTTGTGGATCAGCCGAACGGCGGAGGAGGTCTTGTTGATATGCTGTCCGCCGGCGCCGGAAGAGCGAAACACCTGCATCTCCACATCGTCGGGGTTCAGTTGGACGTCCACCTCCTCCATCTCGGGCAGCACAGCCACCGTCACCGTGGAGGTATGCACCCGGCCACCGGACTCGGTCTCCGGCACCCGCTGAACCCGGTGGACCCCGGACTCAAATTTCATCCGGGCAAAGGCTCCTTCCCCTTCCAGCAGGAAGGAGATCTCCTTGACTCCCCCCAGCTCGGTCTCATTCAGGTTTGTGATGTCCTGCTTCCAGCCCTGCTTGTCCCCGTACATAGAGTACATCCGGTGGAGGGAGCGGGCAAACAGCGCCGCTTCCTCGCCCCCCACACCGGCGCGGATTTCCACCACCACACTCTTTCGGTCGTTGGGGTCCTTGGGGAGCAGGAGCAATTGCAGCTGCCGTTCCAGCTCCTCCCCAGCCGCTTTGCTCTCCCGGAACTCCTCCTGGGCCAGGGTACGAAGCTCCTCATCCTCCTCATGGAGAAGGTCCTCCGCCTGGTCCTGACGCAGGCGGGCTGCGGTCAGCTGCTGATAGGTCTCCACAATGGGGGCCAGCTCTGCCTGCTCCTGATTCAATCGGGCCACCAGGGCGGGGTCATTGTAGGTTTCCGGCTGGTTCAGCCGGGCGGACAGTTCACTGTACTTCAAAATCAGGGGTCTCAGCTGTTCCTCCTGCAAGAAATTCAACTCCTTTTATCGGTCAAGAGCCCAGGACTTCACCAGCCCCAGGGTCTCCCGGGCGTAAAAATAAACTCTTGTGACTGTGGGGCCAGGGGTGGGGGCAGACAAAGTGGAGATCTCCAAGCCCAGCCGATGGGCCAGCATCTCCACCCGGCACAGGTGAAACCCGTTGGAAACCACCAGCAGGTTTTCCGCCTCAATCCCCGTTTCCGCCAGAATGTCGGTGGAGAACTTCAGATTTTCCACCGTATTATAGGCCTGGTCCTCCCGGAGGATCTTCTCCTCCGGGACGCCCCGGGCAATCAGATACTCTGCCATGGCGTCGGCTTCGCTCTCCGGCTCATCGCTGCCCTGGCCTCCGGATACCACAATGACCAGCTCAGGATGCTGATTCCAGTAATCCAGGGCGGTATTCAGCCGGGAGGTCAGCATGGGGGATGGCCCATTCTGCCAAATAGCGGCGCCCAGCACCACAATGGCGTCGGGCTGGCCGTGGATCTCTCCGCCCTGATGGGAGAGGATCACCCCTTCCAGTGCGCCGAAGCCCACCACTGCCGCGGCGATCAGGCCGATGAGCACGCCACGCAGGCCCCGGCTGGGGATCAGCGCCCAAAGCAGGCACCATGCCGCCGCGCCGCAGCCCAGAATCAAGCCGTATAGCATGGGCCGTCCTCGCCAGAGAAACAGGACTATGCCTGCCGCCAAGGCCAACAGCCCAATAATCAAAATGGTCATGCGCCCTCCTGTCCAGCGCGGGGATCGTTCCCGTTTTCCTCGTCCGCTCATGGCCCTCCCTCCAATAGGCCGGAAAGCTCCTCCCAGCGCTCATAGAGGCCGGAAAGCTCCTCCTCGGCGGAAGCCTTTGTTTCCATCAGTTCCCCCAGCTTCACATAGTCACAGGCGTTGGTTTCCATGTCCTCATCCAGCTGGGTAATCTGCTCCTCCAGCCTGGCGATGCTGCGCTCCACCTGGGTCAGCTCCTTTTCCAGCTGCTTGGTGCCGCCGGTACGCCGGGGCTTCTCCTGCTTGGGCTTTTTCACCGCCTTGACGGGCTGCTTCTCCTTTTGGCGCCCCTCCTGCTCTTCTCTGGCCCGCATGGCCCGGTACTGCCTGAAGGAGCCTCGGAAGTCCTCAATCCGCCCATCCCGAATTTCCCAGATCCGGGTGGCAAAGCGCTCAATAAAATAGCGGTCATGGCTGACAAAGAGCAGGGTGCCGTCATACGCCTCCACCG
>CAZVVH010000149.1:0-5508 GCA_964630475.1 uncultured Oscillospiraceae bacterium
CGAACCGGGCAATTCGGCCCTCCAGCTCCTTCCGTGCAGCCTGTTCGGCCCTGTCCAGCCGGGCAATTTCCGCCTGTGCGCCGTCGGCATCTATGCTGCCTGTCTTTCGCTCCGGCTTCTCCGGACAGTACAGGAACGCCGGGCCAAAGGCCACGCCTTGGGAGACGGGAAGCCCGGTTAAGTAATCAGACTTCACCAAAACCACCTTCGATCAAAGCTGCCAGCGCTTCCACGGCTTGGGCCTCGTCCGCTCCTTCCGCGCTGATTTGCAGCTGGGTTCCCTGGGACAGCGCCAGGGAGAGCAACATGACGATGGATTTTGCGTTGACTTCCTTGCCGGTGCCCAGGTGCTTTACTTTGATCGTGGAAGAAAAGGTGGCTGCTTTTTTCACGAATTCAGAAGCGGGCCGGGCGTGAAGCCCTGTGGGGTTGATTACGGTGACTGCTTTCGTTTCCATGAAATGTCTCCTCCTGTCATTTGTTTGAGTGCCGCCCGGCATGACTGATGTCCCAGCCGGGCGCGCAGAGAATTGCTGCTGCAATAATACATGCAACTATCATGCCATATTTTATCTGAAAGTTAAAAATATTTCAATTTCCACCTTTGATATGATAAAATGCCAAAATTTGCATTGACTTTTATGCTAAATGCTGGTATCCTGTTCTTTGAAAATACATATGCAATTACCGTGCCAATTCTAAGGGAGGAGGGCAGTATTTTTGAATTTTGTTCATCAGCAAAGCGCACAGCAAGTACAGCGCCAAGCCCTGTCTCCTGTGCTCATCAAGAGCTTCCAGCTGCTTTCCCTGCCCTACCCCTCCCTGGTCAGCTTTTTGGAGCGGTACTCCCTTGACAACCCCTTCCTGGAGCTGAACGCCAGCCAGCCGGTCTGCGGCGATCCCTGCTTTGACAGCCCCGCTGTTTCTTGGCAGGGAAAAAGCTGGGCCGGCTCCGAGATGGATCCGACGCCGCTGTTCCACAGCCCGGATCCGATGCAGTCCCTCCAGGAGCATCTCCGCCTTCAGCTGCTCTCCTCCCGCCCCTCCCCGGAGGTTCTCCGGGCAGGGAGCTGTATTATCGAAGGGATTGACGACCGGGGCTATTTCTGCGAATCCACGGAAGCGGTGGCCCGGGCAACACACCTGTCGGAATCCACAGCGCAAGAGGCCCTGAATCTGATCCAGACCTTTTCCCCCAGCGGCGTGGGCGCTGCCAACCTGCGGGAATGCCTTCTGCTTCAGGCGGACCCGGCGCGGCAGGACAGGGCCATTCTCCGCAGCATCCTGGAGGGGCCGCTGGAGAAAATCGAGCGCCGGGACCTGCGCTATTTTGCCAAGCAGTGCGGCGCCAGCGTCCAGGACATCGCCGCCGCCTTCCAGTACCTGTCCACCCTGTCCCCCTTCCCGGGCAGCAGCTTTCAGCCGTCAGAGCCAATCCACTACGTCTATCCGGAAATTGAGATCACCGCGGCCAACGGGAAGCTGAGCTTCTCCTTCCACAGCGGCTGCGACCTGATCTCGGTGAACGAATCTTTGTTCCAGTCCCTGTCCCAAAGTCCATTGACCGATCAGGAGACCCGGGCATATATCCGGGAGAAATACACAGAGGCTACTGCGCTGGCCCAGGAGCTGATGCTGCGGCGCAGCGCGGTGGAAAAGCTGATCCTCTTTCTCATGCGGGAGCAGCGGGACTACTTCCTCTCGCCCAAGGGACAATTGAAACCCATCACCATGCGCCAGGCGGCGGAGGCCATCGGAATGCACCCCTCCACCATCTCCCGTTGTGTGAACGGGAGATACATCCAGACAAAGGACGGGGTTATCCCGTTAAAGAGCCTGTTTTCCACCAGCCTGGCCTCGGATTCCCAGGAGGAGGTCTCCTCCGTAGAGGTCAAGCGGGCCATCCGTTCCCTCATCGAACAGGAATCCCGGGAGCATCCCATCTCAGACCAGGCCATTATGGAGCGCCTGTCCGCCGATGGAATCCGACTGTCCCGCAGAACGGTGGCCAAATACCGCAGTCAGCTGGGGATTCCCGGAAGCCGCGCCCGATGCAGGAAAGGATGCTAGATCAGACATGAACACGCAAAATGAAGTATTAAAGTTTGTCCGGGATTGGTTTCAGGCAGCCTCCCCCAAGGATGCGGCCAAAGGGATCGATGCCAAGCGGGTGGCGGAGCAGATGGGAATCTGGCAGAATGATGCCGCCGCCGCGCTGAACTCCCTCTGTGCCGAAGGCCGTCTGCGCCGGGAAGGTGCCCGCCCTGTGCGCTATTTTCTCGGTTCAGAGCAGGCAAAGGCCGAAAAAAAGAAGCCGCCCCAGATCCAAGGGGCGGCCCCTGCGGAGGGTCAGCCCCCACCCTTTCACCGCATCATCGGCTATAATGGCAGTCTGAGCCTGCAAACCCAGCTGGCCAAGGCCGGCGCGTCCTATCCCCCCAACGGAATGCACATGCTGATTATCGGAGAATCCGGCGTGGGCAAAACGCTGATGGCGGAGGAGATTTGGCGCTACATGAGCCAGAACCGGGGCGCGGGAGAGCCGGAGAAGCCCTTTATTATTTTTAACTGCGCGGAGTACGCAGAAAATCCCCAATTCCTCCTCTCCCAGCTGTTCGGCTACGAAAAGGGCGCCTTCACCGGCGCAGACACCGCCCACCGGGGCCTGGTAGAGGAGGCAAACGGCGGCGTCCTCTTTTTGGACGAGATCCACCGCCTGCCAGCCACAGGCCAGGAGATGCTCTTCACCCTGCTGGACAGAGGGCTTTACCGCCGCATGGGCAGCTCCCAGGATCAGAACGCCCAGCTGATGGTTATCGGCGCCACCACGGAAAATCCCCAGAACGCCCTTCTGAACACCTTCCGCAGGCGAATTCCCATGGTGATTGAGATCCCGCCGCTGGCGGAGCGTCCGGTGAAGGAGCGCATCGCCCTGATTCTCCACTTCCTGACCCAGGAAACAAAACGGCTGAACCTTCCTATTCAGATCTTCCCCCATGCCTTGCGCCTGCTGGTCTCTTATCAGAGCGATGCGAATATCGGGGACTTGAAAAACGAAATCCAGCTGTGCTGCGCCCGGGGCTATCTGGCCTATCGCAACGAACAGCAGCGCAGCAAGGTGACCCCGCCCTACATCGAATTCAGCAGCAGCAATCTGTCCCGCAGAATCCAGGGCAGCACCGTGCCGGAGGAGGTGGAACGATATCTCACTGCCTGGATGGAGCGAAACAGCCTGATTATCTCCCCAAACCGTGCCCTCTCCGCCGGCACAGAGCAGGGCGGAAACACGGATCTCTACGGCTTCATTGAGGACCGGCTCAACGCCTACCGCCAGGAGAACCTGGACCCCCAGGAAATCGGCCAGCTGGTCTCTCTGGACATGCAGCGCCGGTTCAGCGAGGTGTCCACCGCTTCCAGTGCCCGGAACAGCAGCGGAGCGCCAAACATCTTCGATTCCGTCACCGCCAATGTCATGGCCGTGGCCAGCGAACTGGTCCGGCTGGCCTCCAACAAATTCAACTATGTCTATCCGGATATCATCTGCAACACCTTGGCCCTCTACCTCCAGCAGATCAAGTTCCAGGCCATGGTGAACCAGGCCTATTCCACCCCCAATATCCATCTGCTGGCCAAGGCCTTTGACGGAAAGAAGCGCTTCGTACAGTCCGTGACCCCCATGCTGAATAAGGCCCTGGATATCAGCCTGACCGACGACGAGGCCACGATCATCGCGCTGCTGCTGGAAACCCATGAGGGGCTGGATGCCAAGAAGCACGTGGGACTTGTGGTCATTGGACACGGCGCTTCCACCGCCAGCAGCATTGCAGACTTCACCAATCAGGTTCTGCTGACCAAGCTGGTCCGCGCTGTGGATGTGCCCATCAACCTGTCCCCGGAACAGGCTCTGGATCAGCTCTGCCAGGTGACGGCGCAGATTGACGAGGGAAAGGGTGTCATCGTCCTGACCGACTCGGACAACTTCGAATATTACGAGAAGCAGCTGAGAAAGCGCTCCGGCATCCGCTGCCGGGTGGCGCCCTGTATGGGCACCGCCATAGCCCTGGAGCTGTGCAAGGCCATTATCACCACAGACGACGATCTGGACACCATCTTCTTCAGCTGTATGGAAAATTTCCAGCACTACACCCTGTCCTTATTCCAGCGTACCAACGCCTCTGGGGACACCCAGAGCGGGCCTTACACCGGTCGAAACGTGATCCTCGCCTGCTGCATCACCGGCACCGGCGCCGCCCGGCGGATCCGGGAATGGCTGCTCCAATTCCCGGCTATCTACATGTACACAGAGATCATTCCCATTGGCCTGCGGGAGAATGTGCACGAGCTGGCAGAACGCTTGGGCAGCCGTCTGAAGCTGATTATCGGCTTCACGGACCCCAAGATCAGCGGCGTCCCCTTTATCAGCATGGAAAAGGTCACCAGCCAGTCAGGCATTAACCGTATCACCATGATTTTAAAGGGCTGGCACTCCGCGGAGCTGGACGCCCATTGGTCCCAGGAGGATCTTCCCCTGCACATTCGCTTTGAACAGATCGCCCAGCGGCTCAACTATTTCGCCCCCTCCATTGATCCCAAGCAGGCTGCGGAACAGGCGGACCTGATCGTCAGATCCATCCGGAACATTTGCTCCCGGGAGCTGCCTCCGGATCTCCAGGTGCGCATTTATATTCACGCGGTCACCATGTTTGAGCGGCTCAAAACCCAGGAGCCTATGCCCCTGCCTGAGGACGAAGCAGGGATGATCCGACAGAATCCGGAGTTTTTTCAAAAGATCACTGCAATCCTGGAGACTGCCTGCGGCAATATCGGCCTGGAGCTTCATCCCTCAGAGGCATACAGCTTCCTGCTGGCCCTGCCCACAGACGAAATTGTGTGAGTTTTGGCACGAAAATTGCATTCCTTATAGCAGAACTGTCCCCGAAAGGAGGGCCTGATTTGTACACATTAAATGCCACCATCAAGGCGCCGCTGGACCAGGTTGAGGCGCTCACCGCCTCCCTAAAAACCCTCGGCGTGGATCGGGTTGCCGCCCATACCGTCTCCTACCAGCAATTTCTGGAGGAGAGCAGACTGAATTGGGACTGCGTTTTTCCAGAGATGTGGACGGAGCGCAAGCCGGTGGCCTATCTGGATTTTTCCTTTGAAGATTCTGACGCCGGCCGGGCTGCCGCCTACGAAGTGGAGTTCCATCTCCCCCAGATCCCGCTGAACCTGCGCTATGACCCAGCAGAAGGGAACGATGCGGTATGAAGAACAAATTTCGCATTGGCCGGGGCATCGCGGAGGGGCTGATCCTGCTGGGGATCCTGCTGTTCACCCTCTCCGCCACCTGGCTGAAGGGAACCTCTTGGCAGGCGCCGCTGATGTATGTCTGTCTGGCTCTGCTGGTTGTTGCCCTCATTGTCATCTATGCCTGCTGCCGCTGCCCTTACTGCGGCAACGTAGTCTTTAAAAACCTCATTGGCGCCAAGCGGTGCCCCGATTGCGGGC
>CAZVVH010000150.1:0-5498 GCA_964630475.1 uncultured Oscillospiraceae bacterium
ACCAGTACTGCCAGCAGATGATCGATAACGGCGTGGACGCCCTGTGCGTCTTTGGTGGCGACCCCGCTGCCATGTCCGGCATCGCCGCTTCCGCTAACGAAGCCGGTATCCCCCTGTTCCTCTGTGCTCTGGACGCTGACGTCAACACCGCCGGTTATGAGTACGTCACCGCTATGATCGGCCCCGACCAGTACACCATGTGCGCCAACATCGCCGCTTATGTGGTTTCTCAGAACGGCACCGATACCCCTTACAATGTCTATGAGATTAACGGTGTGCCCTTCCTACAGGACTACATCGACCGTACCGGTGGCTTTGAGAACTACATGGCCGATTACAGCAACTACACCTTGGGCAATGTTGTCGAAGCCTTCTCCGACCGTACCTCTGCCAAGTCCTTCACCGAGAACTGGATCACTGCCGGTTTGAAAGCCGGCGACATCATCATGGGCTATGATGATGACCTGACCATGGGCGCTGTCCAGGCTCTGGATGAGGCCGGGCTGACCGGACAGGTTAAGGTTTACTCCCTGACCGGCCAGGCTGACGCGATCCAGGCTGTCATCGACGGCCAGCTGGAGCTGACTGTTATGAACCGCGCCGACAGCATCGCCGCCGGCACAGTGACCGCCATGGCTGAGTACTTCGAAACTGGCAGCACCGCCCGTTTCCAGCGCACCGAGCTGACCTACATCACCGCTGAGAATGCGGCTGAGTATCTGGACCAGGCTGAGTTCTAATTCAGATCGAATTTAGAAGCTGACACAAAAAATGATCCCCGCACCGAATGGTGCGGGGATTTTTTCGTTATAATCGCGGGGTGTCCACATCCTCCAGCTCAGAAGGATCCTCCACCTCCCATAAAAACAAGTCCTCCGGATGCCGACGGATCACCGCCTTCCCGCCCCGGTCACCCTGAAGGGCAGACAGCTCCGAAAAGTATCTTCTGGAAAACACGCAGGGGTTCCCACATTTGCCGTTCCCCGACACGCAGCCCAGGCCTTTCCCGCTGACAAAAAAGCCTTCCAGCAAGCTCTGAACGGTGTTCAGGGTCAATTCCGGCTGATCTGCCACAAAGAAGGCTGCATAATCTCCGCAGCTGTGACTCAGAGCCAGGCGGATAGAGCTGCTAATTCCCTCCTCTGCCCTGCTGTTGTGAAGGCAGGAAATCCCCCGGACTTTGCACACCGCCTCGATCTCAGGGTACTGCGTCACCACAAGGCACCGCCATTCCGGGCGGCATTCTGACAGGGACACCAGCAGCTCCAGCGTCCGGCGGTACATAGGCACTCCCTTCCAGGAAGCGAGAAGCTTATTTCCGCCAAAGCGGCGGGAAAATCCCGCCGCCAGCAAAATCAGATCACAGCTCGCCATTGTGCAGTGCTCTCACAACCTGCTCCGGGCGAATGGGCAGGATTCGAAACTGCCTGCCACAGGCCTCCGCCACAGCAGCGGCAATGGCCGGGGCCGGGGTATCAATGACCAATTCTCCGATGGATTTGGCTCCGAAGGGACCGGTAGGCTCATAGCTGCTTTCAAAGTCAATCTCAATATTCCCTACATCCAGGCGGGTGGGAATTTTGTATTGCATCAGGGAATTGCTCAGGCACTTGCCCTTCTCGCTCTGTACCACATCCTCATAGAGGGTCATGCCAATCGCCTGGACAATACCGCCCTCTGCCTGAACCCGGGCCAAAGCAGGGTTGATGACTGTACCGCAGTCGATACAGCCGTAATAGTTCACCGGAGTTACCTTTCCTGTCTCCGGATCCACATCCACCTCAGCGATGCCCACCATAAACGGCGGAGGCGAAATGGGAGAGGTGAAGCTGCGGGTGGCGGTGATGAAATTGCCTGCATTCTGGCTGTCGTTTGCGATATCCTTCAGGCTCTTCTGAAGGCCGGTTTTCAGGTTGGTGGCCCTGTGCCAATCAAAGGAGATTTCCTCAGTCTGGCAGCCCAGCTGGCGGGCGGCCTCCCGGATAATCTCCTCCTCCAGGGCAGCGCAGGTTTCCACCACCGCCCTGCCGGTGACGTAGGTGGTGGAGGAGGCATAAGAACCGGAATCATAGGGGGACACATCCGTATCCACCCCGTGGACGGTAATCTGGCTCATATCACAGTCCAGGCAATCCGCCGCGATCTGGGACAGGATGGTATCGCAGCCGGTACCCATGTCTGAGCAACCCAGCATCAGGGTATAAATTCCGTCGTCGTTGATCCGGATGGTGACAGTGCCCACGTCCACCCCGGAAATACCAGAGCCTTGCATGGCCATAGCTACCCCCACGCCCCGGATGGTGCCGTCAGGCAGGATACGATAGGGATATTTGTTGTCCCAGCCGGCCATCTCCTTACAGCGGGCCATGCACCGGTCCAGGGTGCAGCTGTTCAGCGGCTCATTGTAGTAGGCGGGCATGGTCTGCCCCTCCCGAACCATGTTCTTCTCCCGGATCAGCGTGGGATCCATGCCCAGCTTCCGGGACAGCTCGTTGACTGCTGACTCCACCGCAAAGATTCCCTGGGTTGCCCCAAAGCCCCGATAGGCGCCGGAGGCCTGGTGATTGGTATAGACCACGTCGCTGACAAAGCGGAAGGCCTGGCAGTTGGTGGTGTACAGCGGGATGGATTTGTGCCCGGACAGGCCCACGGTGGCCCAGCTGTGCTCACTGTACGCGCCGCCGTCGGACAGGGTGTGCAGATAAATGCCCCGAATCGTGCCGTCCTTCATGGCGCCCAGGCGGACGTGCATCTCCATCTGATGCCGGGGACTGGAGCAGGTCTGAGCCTCCTCCCTGGTGTAGACGATTTTGGAGGGTTTTCCCGTCAGCCAGGTCACGATGGCAGGATATGGCTCAGACACCACCGTCTGCTTGGCCCCAAAGCCACCGCCGATTCGGGGCTTGATGACCCGGATTTTGCTCTTGGGAATGCCCAGGGCATTGGAGATGATGCGCCGGACATGGAAGGTCACCTGGGTGGAGGACACGATCACCAGCCGCCCGTAACGGTCCATATAGCAATAGGTGCGGAATGTCTCCATCATGGCCTGCTGGGCCGCCTGTACCCGGTAGGTCTCATCAACCACCACATCACAGCCAGCCAGAACCGCCTCCACATCGCCGTCACCCTCATCGGTGTGGGCCAGCAGATTCCGTTTGTTGTCCGCCTCGGTGAAGGGACACAGGGTTTTCCAATCCTCCTCGGGGTGAACCAGGATGGGGTTGTCCTTGGCCTGATGGAAATCCAGAATGGGCGGCAGCACCTCATACTCCACCTTGATGAGCTTCAGGGCCTTTTCCACCGCCTCCTGAGTCACTCCCGCCACAATGGCCACTGCGTCCCCCACAAAGCGCACCCGATCTTCCAAAATATAGCGGTCATAGGCGGAGGTCTCCGGGTAAGTCTGGCCCGCGTGGGTATAGCGGTTATGGGGCACATCCTCATGGCTGAGCACGCAGGCGATACCGGGCACCTTTTTGGCGATAGCCGTGTTGATGCTCTTAATCCTGGCACTGGCATAGGGAGAGCGCAGTACCTTCACAATCAGGCAGTCTTTGGGGGCCAGATCATCGGTGTACACCGGCTTTCCGGTCAGCAGGGCCATAGAATCCACCTTGCGAACCTGGCGGTTTACGTCTTTAACAGACTTGCTCATTTGATCCCCTCCCTCTTCCAACTCAGGTAGGCCTGCACCGCCCGAAGCTGGCTCACATAGCCGGTGCAGCGGCACAGGTTCCCGGCCAGATAGGAGCAAATCTCCTCCTCAGAGGGATTTTCCAGCTCCCGCTCCATGGCCAGCACATTCATCACAAAGCCGGGATTGCAGAAGCCGCACTGATCCGCTCCCTGGTCCGCCATAAAGCCGGCAAATTCCACGGCCTCAACTTGCAGTCCCTCCAGGGTGATAATCCGATGCCCATTGGCCCGGACCGCCAGCACATTGCAGGACAGCACCGGCTTATCATCCATCCAGACGGTGCACAGGCCGCAGTTAGAGGTCTCACAGCCCCGCTTCACCGAATAGCAGCCCTGCTGCCGCAGGAAATCCAGCAAGGGCTGATCGGGCGCCGCCTCTGCGGTCAGCTTTACTCCGTTCAAGGTCAGTTGAATCTTCATTTTGCCTCCACCTCCAGCTTTTTCAGGCAGCGCCCAATAAGCACCCCGGACAGGTACCGGCGGTATTCCTCCGTGGCCCGGGTGTTGGTGTCATAGCGCAGTTGGGCGGCCAGCCCTTTCAGCTCCTCCGGCCCTGGGGCGGTCACCAGCGCAGCCCGCTGGGGCCGGGCACCCACAGCACAGCGCCAGCCATCTTCCCCCTGGGAGACACAGACAGCTAGCACTGGGAAGTCCGTGGCCGTGTTGCGGAAGGAGGTATAGGCCACCCGCCGAGCGGTCTTGGAGAGAAGGACCCGAACAAGAATGTCCTTATCCGGCTTCCGGCTGACAAACTCGGTCAACGGCACAAGTCCGCCCTTGTACAGCTCCACCGCCGCATCCAGGGCCAGCAAACAGGTCAGCGGATCAGAAAAGCCAAACCGCCCCCAGATGCTGCCGCCAACGGTGGCGCAGTTGCGGAACTGCACCCCAACAATGTGGCACAGGCTCTCCGCCACCGCCCCTTGGGTTAAGGCATCAATGCCCCGGTGGGTTTCCAATTGGCGCAGGGTCACCATACAGCCAATGCGGTAAGCCTCCTCCGTCTCCTCGATCTGGTCCAGCCCCAGACCGGACAGGTCAATCCCCGTATTCACATTCCGGCTCTCCATTTTGAGCCACCCCAGCCCACCTAGAATCTTATTGCTCTTCTTTTGATTCAGTGTCCACGCCTCTTCCAATGAGGCGGCGCTGACATATTCGCGCAGGTGCAGCATTTCTGTGCCCTCCTTTTTCTTTACAACGCCCATTATAAAGTAGGGAAAACGGGCTGTCAACAGGCTTTGCGGGGCATTTCATTCCACATGAAGCGGCTGATATCCCTCACACCTCCCCCAATATTTGATCTGTTGTCCCTTTACCTCTGGTTCCTGGACATACCGAAGCCCCTCTCCTGAATCAGGAGAGGGGCTCAGTTAAGCTAGTTTTAATTCAGTTGGACTTATTCCGCATGATCCACGGAGTACATATACTGAATCAGATCCAAAACCTTGTTGGAGTAGCCGATCTCATTGTCATACCAGGAGACGACCTTCACGAAGGTGTCGGTCAGAGCAATGCCAGCGCCGGCGTCGAAGATGGAGGTGCGGGTGTCGCCCAGGAAGTCAGAGGAGACAACAGCGTCCTCGGTGTAGCCCAGAATGCCCTTCAGCTCACCCTCAGAAGCGGCCTTCATGGCATCACAGATCTCCTGATAGGTGGCGGGCTTTGCCAAGTTGACAGTCAGGTCAACAACGGACACGTCCAGAGTGGGAACACGCATGGACATACCGGTCAGCTTGCCGTTCAGGGAGGGGATGACCTTGCCCACGGCCTTTGCAGCGCCAGGGGAGGAGGGGATG
>CAZVVH010000151.1:0-5497 GCA_964630475.1 uncultured Oscillospiraceae bacterium
AGTAGGTGTAGAAGCCGTTGGCCCGGCGGAGCACGTCGTCCTTCAGGTCCAGCTTGTCCACCTGCTCCTGGGTCTTGCCCTCCCGCATGAACTTTTCCTTCAGCAGCTGGGTGGTATTCAGCCAGAGTGCGCCGTCCTTCTCATAGGTCCAGCCCCGGTCAGTCAGCAGCTGGACGGTTTCCGCCACATAGCCGGAGCTGTGCAGGGAGGATTCGAAGAACCACTGGTCATACTCGATGCGATAGCGCTGCAAATCCCGCTTCATATTGGGGATGTTAATTTCCAGACCGAACTGGGCCATGCGCTCCAGGCATTCCTCCTCAGGCAGCTCCATCCAGCTGTCTCCGTGCTGATTGTAGATGGCCCGGGCCAGTTCCCGGATGTCCTCACCGTGATAGCCCTCCTCAGGGAAGGGGAAGTTCTCCTCGCCCAGAATCAGCTGCATATAGCGGGCGTGGATGGAGACGGCAAACTTGTGGATCTGATTGCCTGCGTCGTTGACATAGAATTCCTTCCAGGTGGAGTATCCGTCCCGGGCCAGCACATTGGCCAGGGTGTCGCCCAACACGCCGCCCCGGGCGTTGCCCATGTGCATGGGGCCGGTGGGGTTGGCGGAGACGAACTCCACCATGACCTTCTGGCCCTTGCCCTCATCGGACTGACCGTAGGTCTGGCCCTCCGCCTCAATGTTGGCCAGCACGTCGCCATACCACTTGCTGCCCAGGCGGAAGTTCATAAAGCCGGGGCCGGCGATCTCCACGGAGGAGAAGTAGCTGCCCTCCAGCTCCATATTGTCCACCAGGATCTGAGCGATCATCTTGGGGGCCTTGCGCAGGGCCTTGGCGCCCGCCATGGCAAAGGAGGAGGCGTAATCCCCGTTCTTCACATCCTTGGGGATTTCCACCCGGCCCTGAATCACCTGACCTCCGGGCAGAAGGCCGGCGGCAGCGGCCTTTTCGTAGGCGGCCTGGGTGAGGATGGAGACCTGTTCCCGGGCGGCCTGAATCAGATTAGACATTTTTCTCACACTCCAACATGATATATCAATTTATTTTATAAACAGTTAGGACTGTGCGGCTTCCCGCACGTCAATCAAAAACTGGTTCCGGCCGGCCATGGCGTGGTCAATCTCGATGGCGTAGTCAATGTTCAGATGGCCGCCGTGGTCGCTGAGCCCCATATCAATCCCCTTGGCGGAGATGCCCACCTCCATGCTGCCGAAGGGGGTCTGGTACAGGGAGGTGTGCTTCCGGCCCAGCTCAAAGATCATCTGGGAGCAGACTGTTCCGGTGCGGATCAGGCTGACCTTGTCCCGCTGCACCCGGAAGGTGGTGCGGGTGCCCTCCAGGCCGGTAAGCTCGCTCTCCTCATAGCTGAGAAGATAGCCGTCGGTCCCATGGGAGGTCAGCCGGCCGGTGGTGACCAGCTCTATGGTGTCCGCATCCTGACTCTCAAAGGTTTGTCTTCCCTTGATGGAAATAATCACATCTTTTTTCATATCATTCCTCGATTTTGTTTCTTGATGGAAATTGTACCAGTTCTTATTAAAAAGGTTGAAAACCCTTTTATAGCACCGCAGGTGCGTTAAGAACTGTATGAGATGACTTTTGCGGCGAATTGCCACAAACGGGAAACGCCGTTAGGCGGTTCCTTCTTCATCAAACTTAACGGTTTTATGAAGAAGCAGTATTAGAATCCAAATTAGTATTTCCCGATGTCGATTTGCTCTACCTGATTTGTGACCTCCTGCCGGAGGAAAATGCTGGCCAGCTGGGAGAAGCCCTCGGTGGTATCGCTGACGTAAAAGTGGAGATCGCCGGTGCGGCTGGGATCCGCCAGCTGATCCCGCATGCCCAGGCACTCCGCCACGGCCTTGGCGCACTCCGCGCCGCTGTCAATCAGGGCCACATCCTGGCCCATGTAGGCTCCGATAACTTCCTTCAGCAGGGGATAGTGGGTGCAGCCCAGAACCAGGGTATCCACCTGGGCGGCCTTCATGCTTTCCAGGTATTCTGCGGCCACGGTTTCAATGACCACATCGCCGGGCCGGGAGCGGCCGTTCTCCACCAGGGGGACGAAGAGGGGGCAGGGCTTGGCAAACACCTGGATGCAGGGGTTTTGGGTGGTGATGTGCCGCTCGTAGGCACCGGTTCGGATAGACGCCTTGGTGGCGATCAGCCCAACCCGGTTGTTGCGGGTGCTCAGGGCGGCGGCCTGGGAGGCGGGCTTCACCACGCCGAAGATGGGCAGGTCGCTGTTCTCGGCGGAGATTACATCAAAGGCAGTGGTGCTGATGGTACCGCAGGCGATGACGATGGCCTTCAAATCAAAGGACCTGAGAAACGCCACATCCTGGCGGGCGTATTTGATCAAGGTCTCCCTGGAGCGGCCGCCATAGGGAACCCGGGCGGTGTCGCCAAAGTATATGATCTGTTCCGCGGGCAAAAGGCCGGCAAGTTCTCTGACGCTGGTCAGCCCGCCCAAGCCGGAGTCGAATACGCCGATTGGTCTGTTATCCATGCTAAGCCTCCATGTATGTTCCGGGGGAATGTCAAACAAAGCGCAGGCGCTTTTTGCCCTGCTTTCTTTCCGCATAAATTCACATAATATATGATATTTCATTCAAAGCGAGAACGCAAGAAAAATTTCCGGGCAAAATGCAAATTTGACTTTATGCACATATATATTATAATATAAAGCAGAACCCCTGCGCAAAGCGGCAACAACATCGGGCGAGGGGATAAAGGAGGCCTATATGATGAATTTGGAGCTGACGGCAAAGCAGTACCGCCGTCTGTTGGATATGGTGTATATCGGCAATTGGGTGCTCAACTCCACCAGGGGAGAGGACCGATTCCGGGACTATGACGAGGTGGAGTCCTTGCTCTTCTCCCGGGCGCCGGAGATGGGAATGCCTACCCTGTGTGAAAGCTGGAACGGAGAGACGGTTCCCTCCATGGCCTTTGCGGAGGGAGGCATCCATGAAGCCATCATCGACTATGAGAACAATGTGTTTTTTGATATCCTGGCCGAGGAGCTGACCCGGCGGGATATGGATGACGTGACCATTGACGAGAGCAACTATGATGAGTTCTACCAGCGGATGGATACTTACCTTGACGAATTTGAGCAGCACGGAACAGACAACGTGCACGTGGAGACCAACGGACAATGAACAAGAGAACCCAAGTAAAAACCCCCTTTTTCTCCCTGAAGCGGAGACCGGGAACCCTGATTTTTTCCGGAATTTACAGCCTGCTTGTGGCCCTGGCCATGGCCTGGAGTGGGATATCCCTGATTGTTTCCATCCTGGCGGCCGTCCTGCTGGGGGCGGCCCGGCTGGTGCGGCTGGCCCCGCCGGACCGGGCGGAGCGGTATCTGGGCCGACTCCTGTGGGCGGTTGGCCCCCTACTCTCCCTGTACATGGTAGAGCTTCAAAATGACAACGATCTGTTTGAAGATCTGTCCCTTCTGGAGATCGGGCTGAACCTGGTCTGGTATTACATGATCGCCGCCGTGATCTTCCTGATTCTGGGAAGGCGGAATGCCTCCGCCCGGTGGAGCGCCGGCATCTGCTACGCGGTGGGCTGTATCAACCACTACATCATCCACTTCCGGGGCCGCTCCATCTTCCCGGTGGATTTGCTGACGCTGCGGACGGCGATGAACGTGGCGGGCAGTTACAGCTATCAGCCCTGCAAGCTGCAAACCTACGCCCTGCTTGTGCTGCTGGCGTATTTGGTGGTGGTGGGCTGGCTGCCCAGGCAGAAGGGGCGCAGAATGGTGCGCCTGCCTGTGGCCATTCCGGCGGCGGTCCTGTCGGCAATCTATCTCTGCGTCTTTGCATTCACCCCCTTTGTGGACAAGCTGGGCATTGAGCCTTCCCTGTGGACAACCCGGGGCAACGGCTTTTTCCTGAACTTCTCGGTGTGCCTGAAATACAGCCACATTGAAAAGCCGGAGGGCTACTCTGTGGAGGCGGCCCAGGAAATCGCAGCAGAAACCACGGCGGAGGGGACGGTCACCGGCTCGGTGGACGTCACCCCCATGAATATCATTGTCGTCATGGATGAGGCCCTGTCCGACCTGTCTGTGGATGGGGACCTGCCCCTTTCCGGGGAACAGCTGCCCTTTATCAGCTCCCTGACTGAGAACACCATCAAGGGCTATGCCTGGGCCTCCGTGTTCGGCGGCACCACCGCCAACTCGGAGTATGAATTTCTCACCGGAAACTCCATGGCGTTTCTGCCTGCTGGCTCGGTGCCCTATCAGCTGTTTGTCCGGCCGGAGGAGAATTCCCTGGTGGGCCAGCTCTCAAAGTTGGGCTATTCCACCACCGCCATGCACCCCTATAAGCGCTCCGGATGGAACCGGACCCTGGTCTATCCCCGGCTGGGCTTTGAAAACATCCTCTTTGAGAACAATCTGGAGAATGTGAAATATGTCCGGGATTATATCAGCGACCAGAGCGACTTTGAGCAGGTCATCAAGCTCTATGAGGAGAAGGAGGAAGGCTCCAAGTTTTTCCTCTTCAATGTGACCATGCAGAACCACTCCGCCTATAACCTGGAGTGGACAAACCTGGAAAAGACGGTGACTCTGGCCGGCCACTTGGCGGGGGTTTCCTCCTGGGCCAACCAGTATCTGTCTCTGGTCCGGGCTACGGACGACGCCTTTGCGTACCTGGTGGACTACTTCTCCCAGGTGGACGAGCCTACTATCATTTTGCTCTTTGGCGACCATCAGCCCCAGCTTTCTACGGACTTCTATGAGCGGCTGATGGGCAGCAGCTTAAATGACCTGTCTGATGAGGCGGCGGAGGCCCGGTATAAGACCGTGTTTGTCCTCTGGGCCAACTACGACATTCCGGAGGCCCAGGATGTGAATATTTCCATCAATTACCTGTCCACCCTGCTGCTGCAGCAGACCAACCTGCCCCTGAGCGGGTACCAGACCTTCCTGTCCGGACTGATGGAGCAGGTCCCCGTAATCCATGCCACCGGCTATTGGACGGCAGACGGGATCTATGCCAAGTCCGCTGACGAGCTGCCTGAGGAAATAAGCCCTCTGGTGAAGCAGTACGCGATCTTGCAGTACAACAACATTGGGGACCGGAGCAATACGGTGGAGGATTTTTTTGAATAGAGCGTTGCGCAGAGACGCGCCCTAATCCGGGGTGCAGAAAAAGATCCTTTTGAAAATTTCGTCTGTAAGAGCTTCGCAGAGTTCCGTCAACTTGCTGACGAAAACAAGGAAATTAAAACGAATCCAAGGCATATATCCTTGGATTCGTTCCTTTTCAGCCTGCAAACGTGCGCTGCAGCAGGCTGTGCCGCAGCCAGGGACCGCCTTTTGGCGGCACGAGCTGCCTAATACTGATTCTTGATTAAAAAGTTTAATCAAGAATCCCGCGTGCTTTGCACGCTCAAATTGTGCCTACGGCACAATTTGCCGTCTCATAAAAACTTAACGCGCTTCGCGCTATAAAACGGTTTTT
>CAZVVH010000152.1:0-5487 GCA_964630475.1 uncultured Oscillospiraceae bacterium
TACCACATCCTTAATCCTTTGTCAAGCGGTTTTTTCAAATTCATCGAACTTTTTTGTTCTCCTCTGAAAAGGCTTGATTGAAAAATGCAATAGGTTAAAAAGCTGATCCTTCAAGGACAGCTTACATATAATACCAAAACGTCCCCGCAATGTCAACCCTTTTTCTCTAAGTTTTTGTCGTTTTTCTTGCTTTGATTAAGGCCAGCAGGCAGCCTATGATGGGAACCGCATATATCATAACATACCGGGCCGCGCTGAGCCAGGTTTCTGCAAAGCGAAGCACCAGCTCTTCCCGGCTGCCGCAAAGGACGCTTCCGAACACCGCCGCAAACAAGACCGGAATAGCCAGCTCCTGCTCCTGCCGGATTCCAACCGCTTCCCCCAGGGTCTTGCAGAAAACCCGTTGCAGCAGGACCACCAACAGCAAGTCAGACAGCACCCAAACCGCGATCACAAAGGCCTCTAGCCGCTCCAACAGGCTCCCCACCCGGATTTCCTTTGCCAGGGTAAACAGCGGCACTTGAAGTCGCGCCGACATGCCCGGCCCAAAGATTCCCAGGATCACAATACTGACCGCCCCTGCTGTCAGGAAGAACACAACGGTCCACACCTGAGCATACCGTTTGCTCCCCCGCCGGACCTCTCCACCCAAAAAGAAGCCCAACAATGCTAATCCGAAAATAGAGAGGATCGGTGAAATCCCGTTCAATACCGCCCCCGCATCATCCCAATACACAGGCAGCCAGTTTTCCTTTTGGATTTTTCCCGCGGCCAAAATTAAAATTGCCGCCACGGTGATGGTCAGGGGAAAGAAACTGATCTGAGCCAACCGGGCAAAGGCGGGCAGGCTCTTCCGGCTCAGCCAGACGGCAATTGCAGCCAGGGTCAGAATAAAGAGAAAGATGGACGAATCCCGGTATACGCTTCCCAAGAAGCGCTCGCCATACAACCGGAAGCAGATGGACAGCTCCACAAATATCCAGGCCGCCTCTCCGCCGCAGAGAATTCGCCCCAGAATTTTTCCGTAGCCCAGCTGCAGCACCTGACCCAGTCCGCCCTCCGGAACCAACCGCAGTCCTCTCTTTAAAATCCAAACGGTCAGCAGGGCGGGCAGCAGAGCAATCAGCGGACAGAGCCAGCCCCCTTTTCCTGCCGCGGCCAGCGATGCGGACGGAGCCGTCCGAATCAGCGGGGAGAACAGCATGGTAAAACAGAGCACAGACATCTCCCGCTCAGTTATTTTTCTCTTCAAACGCTCCCTCCTCACTTTAATACTGTTTCTCAACGAAATGCTTTCATTGAGAAACCCGTGCGATTGCACGCTGCGCCGTTTCATAAAAGCTGAACGCACTTCGTGCTATTAAAAGCTTTTCAAGCTTTTTCATCAGTTTTAGTATAAAATCCAATTTGACGGCGCCCAGCTTTTCTCCAAGCAGAAATAAATTCCCGCCAGAGCCAGCGCCGCCACCCAAAGCAAGGCCCAAACCAAGGTGGTTCTTTTCTGTCCCGAGGCCCGGACCCTGGGCAGCTGCCAAACAATGGCCAGTGCTGCCGTCACATAATAGAGCAACGCGGTCACTTCGCCCCTCCCTTCACTGTCTGGGCGATGTCATAGGTCCGATCCACTGAGCACTCCAGTTCAACCGCCAGTTCCAGCTCCGGGAACCAGCTGTCCCAGTTTTTTTCAAGGTCCCGATGCCTGGAGGGCGCCTTCAGTTCAGTCTGACCCTCCAGGTGGAGAAGATCCGCATTCCAGCTCTGGCACTGATCCAAAACCGTCTGGGCCTCCTTGCCCAGCACCTGCTCCAAAAAGCGGTCCATTTCAACCCAGATCTGTTCCTGGGACAGATTTCCGCTTCCCCGGAACTCTTCCAGGGCGCCGCTGGCCCGAATTTTTGCGGTCAGCTTTTTCAGCGTATCCCCCTGGAACTCCGGTTCCCAGTCACATTCCGCCTGCTCCAGGCGGATGGAGACCAGACTGCCGTCCGACAGCGCTCCGGTGACCGTCCCTCCGTCCAGATGATTTTGCAGCAGGTTCACTCCCCGGGAGACGTCCTTTTCAAACCAGCCAATCAGCGCCCCATCCTGAAAGCAGGCATAGCCCTGGCTCTCCGCCTCCTTTTCCCCCATCTGAATGGCAGGGGCCAAAGCACAGCCGTTGTTCTCCATCTGGACAAGGAAATCCTTCACGGTATAGGAATAGCTGTCCGACAGCAGGGAGGCGTCCAGCTCCATGGCTTGGAGCCGGTCCGGGATGGAGGCCTCCTCCGAGTTGGACTTTTCCATCAGATCCGCCGCTGAGCCGCCCTTTACCACATAAAAATAGGTGTTGAGCCGCATCTCCGTGTCCCGCTCCAGGAAGTCCAGCAGGGTCTCCACTCCTGCCTTGGCGGTGTCCTCCCCCACCAGGCAGCCGTCTACATGTCCATAGGACACATAATAATCGCTCTGGGTCTGAATCTCCAACAGGGCGCTGGAAAGGGTCTCCCCGGTTCCGGACAAAATGATGGGGGCTTTTTTTGTCTCCCCCTCTTGGGCCAGGCCGCCGGAAACGGTCATTTGTACCTGTCCGTCCTCATTGTAATCCAGGCCCATGGTCAGCATCAGCTCCACTGTGCGGGCGTCATGGCTGGTGGGCAAAAAATTCTTTTTGCCGCATCCGGCCAGCAGCAGACACAGCGGTAAAAAGAGCATCAATAGCCGTTTCACAGGTCCGCCTCCTCACCGCTGATTGCGCTTGTTATTCGGGTGCAGATACAGCTCCCGCAGCTTGGTCCTTTTCAGGGGAATCCGCAGCACCGCATGCCCCTCGGTCTGCTCCCCCGGGTTTGCCGCAAAGGGGGTCAGATACGCCACCCCAAAGCTTTCCAGGCTGGCCAGGTGGCCGGCCAGAATCAGTCCCGCAATGCAGACGCCGAACAGCCCCGCCAGCGCCCCTGCAATGGTGATCATAAATCGCCAAATGCGTAGGGCATTGGAAAAATCCTGGTTTGGCATGGTGTACCCAGCAATGCCCGCCACTGCCACAATAATAATGACCACCGGGGAGATGATTTTCGCCTCCACGGCGGACTGTCCCACCACCAAACCGCCGATGATGGACACGGTCTGTCCGATGTTCTGGGGCAGGCGCAGGCCCGCCTCCTGCAAAATCTCAAAGGCCAGAAGGAGGCCCAGCACCTCTACCGCGGTGCCGAAGGGCACATCCTGCTTGCTGGCGATGATGGAGAGCATCAGCTTGGTGGGCAGCATCTCAAAGTGAAAGGTGGCCATAGCTACATAAACCCCGGGCAGAAAGAGGGTGATCAGCAGGCACAGCCAGCGGATCAGGGACAGGGCCATGGCGGTGACATAGTTGTAGTTTTTATCCTGGGGTGTGCGGAGAAATTGGGCAATGTTCCCCGGCGCCAGATAGCCGCAGGGCAGCCCGTCGATGAGAATGGCCACCCGCCCTTCCATCAGGCCCCCGCACAGCTGATCCGGCCGCTCGGTAAACAGAATCTGGGGAAAAGCGGTGACTCCGTCCTCCGCCAGATATTCCTCGATATTCCCGTTGGCCAGCACCGCGTCAATGTCAATCTTTTCCAGGCGCTGACGCACCTGGTCCACCAGATGCGCATCGGTGATGCCGTCCACCCAGAGAAGGTCCACCGGCGTTTGGCTCTGCCGGCCCACAATTTGCTCCTCCACCCGGAGAAAGGGGGTGCGAAGCCGTCTGCGCACCAGGCTGGTATTGGTGCGCAGGCTCTCCACAAAGGAGTCCTTGGCCCCTTTTACCGAGCTTTCCACCTCCGGCTTGTTGATGGAGCGCTTTTCCTCGGTGGCCAGAGAGAAGGTCAGCGCCTCCCCGCTTTTCAGGAACAGGGCCACGCTGCCATCCACCAGTCCCCGGCACAGGCTGTCCATATCCTCCTCCGCCTTGGCGGACATGGCCCAGGCACCGCCGGAGAGAATCCACCGGGACACGCCGCCCGTTGGCTCCGCCGGCATCCGGGACAGGGGGCAGATCAGGTACTCGCTGACCCGCTCCATCCGCACCATGCCGTCAATCCAGCAGAGGGTGCCCGATTCCAGGCCCAACCCAATTTGAATTTCCTTCTTGGCAAAGTCGCAGCAGTTCTGAAAAATCTGCTCCACCGACGCCAGAGAGACCGGCAGATTGATCTCCGGCTCCGGCCGCCGGTGGGGCGGCACCTGCTCTTTTTTCTGGCCAAAATAACCCACAGCTGTCCCCTCCTTGTTTCTGTGGGTTAGGTTGCTCATTTTTTCCTGAACTATGCAAAAAGTCCTGCCGCAAATGCGGCAGGACTAGCTAATACATATTCAATTGTATTACATGGGATTTCCCGTCTGGGCCAGCAGTTCTTTCAGGTTCCGGGTGGCATCGGACAGTCCGCTGTTGTCCTTGCCCCGCATGGCCCGCTGGACCTCCTTCACCGCGGATTTTACCGCACCCTTGTCCTCCTTGCTCAAGCTCTTCATCACAGACTCCGCTTTGTAGATAGCGGCCTCCGCCTGATTGCGGGCTTCCATCTCATCCCGCTGGGCCTGGTCCTCGGCGGCATAGGTCTGGGCATCCCGAATGGCCTGCTCAATCTCCGCATCGGTCATGTTGGAGGAGGCGGTGATGGTGATGTCCTGCATCTTGCCGGTGCCCAAGTCCTTGGCGGAGACGTTGACGATCCCGTTGGCATCGATGGTAAAGGTGACTTCGATCTGGGGCACTCCCCGCATGGCCCGCTTGATCCCGGTGAGCTTAAACTTGCCCAGGGTCTTGTTCTGCTTGGCCATGGGCCGCTCCCCCTGGAGGACGTGGATCTCCACGCTGGTCTGGAAGTTGGCGGCCGTGGTAAAAATCTGGCTTCTGGAGATGGGCAGGGTGGTGTTCCGCTCAATGATTCGGGTGGCAACGCCGCCCACCGTCTCAATGCCCAGGGACAGGGGGGTCACGTCCAGCAGCAGCAGGCCCTTCACATCGCCGGAGAGGACGCCGCCCTGGAGGCAGGCCCCCAAAGCCACGCACTCGTCGGGATTAATGCCCTTAAACCCTTCCCGGCCGGTCAGGGATTTCACCAGCTCCTGCACCGCGGGAATCCGGGAGGAGCCGCCCACCATCAGCACCTTGGACAGGTCGCTGTTGCTGACCTCCGCATCTGCCATGGCCTGGCGGACAGGGCCGGTGGTGGCCTCCACCAGATGGTGGGTCAGCTCATTGAACTGGGCACGGGTCAGGGTATACTCCATGTGGACCGGACCATTCCTGCCCATGGACAGATAGGGCAGGTTGATGTTGGTGGAGGACATGCCGGAAAGCTCGATCTTGGCCTTCTCCGCCGCCTCCCTCACCCGGGCCAGGGCCGCCTGATCCTGGGACAGGTCGATACGGGTGTCCTTTTTAAACTGCTTCACCAGGAAGTCACAGATGCAGTTGTCAAAGTCGTCGCCGCCCAGGTGGTTATTTCCCGCTGTGGCCAGGACCTCAATGAC
>CAZVVH010000153.1:0-5428 GCA_964630475.1 uncultured Oscillospiraceae bacterium
AATAGGGCAATACGGGCTTCAAGGGCTTTCGGGTCATACTTGCCCGCGCCGTGTTGATTGTAGAAATAGCCCCATTCCTGCCCTTGTATGAGTTTCTTGCGGTCAATGAGTATATCCGGGAGGATGCCGGGGAATTTCAGGAAGATTGGCTCCAGTGCCGGAGGGCTGACCAGGAGAAATCCATCCGTGAGGACAGGAAACGGGTGGAGCAGGCAAACAAGCGGTTTTGCAGACCTATGGGGGGTTATAAAAGATGATTAAAATTTTATTCGTGTGCCACGGCAATATTTGCCGCAGCCCCATGGCTGAATTTATAATGAAAGCTATGGTAAAGAAGGCCGGCCTGGAGAACGAATTTCTCATTGAATCCGCGGCCACCAGTAACGAGGAGATCGGAAATCCGGTTTATCCGCCGGCCCGCCGCAAACTGGCTCAGCACGGCATTGATTGCTCCGGCAAGACGGCACGCCAGCTCCGCAGTGGCGACTACAGCAAATACGATCTGCTGATTGGGATGGACCGGGCGAATCTGCGCAATATGAACCGCGTCTGCGGCGGTGATCCCAAGGACAAAATCTATCTGCTGATGGACTTTACCCAGCGCCCCGGCGAAGTGGCTGACCCGTGGTACACCGGAAACTTTGAGGCCACTTGGCGGGACGTGGAGGAAGGCTGTCAGAGGCTGCTGAAAAAGCTGACCGAAGCACCCTGACGACAGTTGTGGACGGATTGTTTTTCTGCGCAGCAATCGCATGTGCTATGGCGGTGGTGGAACCGTCATGCTGCAGGCCGCTGCGGAGTTGAGGTAAGGAGCATAAAACCATGAGCTTATTTCGCTGTCCCGTCTGCGGACGGCCGCTGGTGCGGGAAGAAAAACGATATGTTTGCGAGAACAGCCACAGCTTTGATCTGGCGGCGGCGGGGTATACCCACCTGCTGCTGGCAAACCAAATGCACTCTAAGGCCCCGGGGGATGACAAGGGCATGGCGGCGGCGCGGAGCCGCTTTCTGTCCGGCAATTACTACCAGCCTCTGCGGCAGGAGCTGGAGCGGCTGGCGGTGGAGCTGACCGGAGACAGCCCCCGGGTGCTGGATTCCGGCTGCGGTGAGGGGTTCTACACAGCAGGCGTTTATCAGGCCTTGAAGGCTGCGGGGAAGGAGCCTCATATGGCGGGCATTGACATCTCCAAGTTCTCTCTGCGCAGGGCGGCCAAACGGGAGCGGGAGGTCGAATTCGCCGTAGCCTCAGCCTACCGCCTGCCTGTGGCGGATGGGAGTATGGATCTCCTCATCAACTGCTTTTCCCCACTGGGACTGGAAGAGTTCCGGCGGGTGCTGAAGCCGGGAGGATACTTCCTCTATGTGGTGCCAGCGGCGGAGCACCTTTGGGAGCTGAAGGAGGTGCTCTACGAAAGGCCCTATCCCAATGAGGAGAAGGAGACCCCCTATGAGGGCTTTTCCTATGTGGATATCTGTCGTGTCCGGGAGTGGATTCACTTGCGCAATGCCCAGGATATTCAGGATCTGTTCCATATGACACCCTATTATTGGAAAACTCCAAAAGAGGGAGCAGAGCGCCTGAAGCAGCTGGAGACGATGGATGTACGCATTGCCTTTGATATTCATGTATTTCGGTAAAACAGCGTAGATATACTTGCACCATTTGGCAAAGTTTGCTAAAATATATTGGCAAAATTGTTCCAATAAAAGGAGAGCGTTTCATGTCCAATATACTGTTTATCACTGATTCTGCCGCAGATATCCCGGCAGAGCTTTTGCAGGGCCTGGAGATCAAAGTCCTGCCCTTTCTGATTTCCATGAAGAATCAAGAATACCGGGACTGCGTTGATTTTACCCAGAAGGAATTCTACAAGATGTTGCTGAAGGCCGATGAGATCCCCACCCATTCCCAGATCAACCCCACAATTCTGTTAGAGGTGTTTGACCAGGCCAAGGAGGCAGGCTACACCGATCTGATCTATACCTCCATCAATTCCAAAGGCTCGGCCACCTTCCAGAACGCCATCATGGCCAAGGAGATGTTTTTCGAAGAGCACCCCGAGCTGACGGATCTCTTCCATATTTATCTGATAGATTCCAAGTCCTATACTTACGCCTATGGCTATGCCGTGGTGGAGGGCGCCAAAATGGCCCGGGAGGGCAAGGGCGCGGAAGAGATCGCCGCTTGGATCCAGGACTGGATCGACCATGTGCGCATCCTCTTTGCCACCTACTCCCTGAAATTCGCCAAGAAGTCGGGCCGGGTTTCTGCGGCCGCCGCGTTCCTGGGGGAGGCCTTGGGCCTGAAGCCTATTATGAGCTTCCCCAACGGTGACAGCCAGGTTCTCTCCAAGGTCCGCGGGGAGAAGGCTGTGATTCCCGCCATCATCAAGATGATGAAGGAGGAGATCGCCCCCGGTTCCCCCTATCTGGTGATCAAGGGAGATCTGGAGGACAAGAATGCGGATATGATTGCCGCAGCAAAAGAGGCTACCGGCTATGACTGCGCCTGCCAGTTCTACATCGGCGGTGTTATCGCCATCAACGCCGGCCCCCAGCTCACCGGTATCATCTACCGAAGGAAGGATTAATCCTGTTTCTCGATGAAATGCGTTCGTCGAGAAACCCGTGTGCTGCGCACCCTGGCACCGTGCGATTGTACGCTGCGCCGTATCATAAGTTCTTGACGCACCTTCGGTGCGATAAAAAGCTTAAAAGCTTTTCATTAAGAACTAGTATAAGAATTTAGGAAGGAAGGTTTGTCATGGGACTGTATTTTCCCGTTACAGCGCTGACCGCTGTGGCAGCGGGCGCTTCCGAGGTGGTTTCTGACATCTCGGAGAGCGTCTCCAACACCAAGGATACCATTTTAAGCTCCCTGGGGCTGGAGCTCGGTTCCGTGGCCTTGAGCAATATTGTGGCCGCTGCTGTGATTCTGGTGGTGTGCCTGGTCTGCATCCGGATCATCTCCGGCACCGTAGACAAGGTGCTGGTCCGGTCCAAGCTGGACAAGACCCTGCACACCTTCATTAAGTCCGCCATCCGGGGCTTGATGTATGTGGTGACTGCCATCATTGTGGTGGGCTCCCTGGGCTTCAATGTGTCCTCTCTGGTGGCGGTCCTGTCCGTTGCCGGCTTGGCAGTGTCCCTGGCCATGCAGAACTCCCTGTCCAACCTGGCGGGAGGCATTATGATTCTGGTGACCAAGCCCTTCCTGGTGGGCGACTTTGTGGAAGTGGGCGGCCAGAGCGGCACGGTGCTGGAAATCGGTATGGCTTATACCAAGGTCAACACCATAGACAATAAGCGCATCTCCATCCCCAACAGCGCAATTTCCGGAGCCAATATCGTCAACTACTCCACTGAGGGCATGCGCCGGGTGGATCTGACCTTCAATGTGGCCTATGAAAACGACGTGGAAAACGTGAAAAGCGCCCTAAAGCTGGCCATTGATCGCTGCGACAAGGTGCTGACCGAGGGCGCGGAGGCCCCCTTTGTCCGGTTGTCCCAGTACGGGGACAGCACCATTGCCTACATCATCCGCGTGTGGTGCAAAAATGCGGACTACTGGGACGTCTACTTCTTCCTGATGGAGGAGGTCGGCAGAGTGTTCCAGGAGAAGGGCGTTCAGCTGAGCTACAACCGCATTGTGGTGGAGCAGATCCAATAGGTTTCTGAGATTTCAATTGATTCTGTTGCATGAAGTACCCCACTTTTTCGCAAACTAGCGGAAAAGCGGGGTGTTTTTATGTCAGAAGGAAAGGGAACCAGCTTGCGCTGCGGGATCGCCGGCGGCCTGGCAGGGATTGCCACCGGGCTGTTCGGCGGAGGCGGTGGCATGGTACTGGTCCCGTTGCTGCTGGGCTTTTGCCGGCTGAAGGAGAAGGAGTCCTTTGCCGCATCGGTGGCCATTATCCTGCCTATGTGCGTGGTTTCGGCCATTGTGTACGCCCTGGGCAGCGCGCTGCCTTTGGAGGCGTCCGTGCCCTATCTGATCGGCGGGGCCATTGGAGGGACGCTGGGGGGCCTGTGGTTCCGCAAAATCTCTGCCCAGCTTCTGAGAAAGGGATTGGCAGTTCTGCTGATTTATGGAGGGGTGAGATGTCTGCTTTTCTGATTGCCGTGCTGGCGGGTGTTGCCACCGGTGTTCTCTCTGGCTTTGGAGTGGGCGGCGGAACCCTGCTGATCCTCTATCTGACCTTTCTGTCCGGGTATGACCAGACCTCCGCCCAGGGGATCAACTTGCTGTATTTTTTACCCACCTCCGCCGCCGCGCTGGTGCTGCACTGGAAGAACGGATATATCCCCTGGAAACGGGCGGTGCTTCCGGCGGCTCTAGCAGGCTGCGTCACCGCCGGGCTGGGGGCCTGGGCCGCCGGTTGGCTGGATACCGGCCTGCTGAGAAAGCTTTTCGGAGGCTATCTGCTGGCCATCGGCCTGGTGGAGCTGTTCAAAAAAAAGAAATCGCCCTCTAAGTGAGGGCGATTTGATGCAGGAAAAGGGAACCTTACAGCCCCAGACCGGACAGATTCACGCCGTTGGTCAGCTTATTCATGGAATTGGTCAGGTCGTCATCCACGGCGCGGAAAGCCTCATTGACAGCGGCAACAATGGCGTCCTGCAGCATTTCCACATCCTCAGGGTCCACGATCTCGGGCTTGATCTCCAGGCTGACGATTTGACGCTTGCCGGAAACAACTGCGGTGACCATGCCGCCTGCGGCAGAGGCGCTGTAATTCTTCTCTTCCAGGGCGGCCTGGGTGCGCTGCATCTCGGCCTGCATCTGCTGAGCCTTTTTCAGCATGTTCATATTGGGCATGCCCATGCCGCCTCTTCCGCGGCTGTTAAATCCTTTTGCCATAATTGAATCGCTCCTTTTGTAAATATAAATGGGTTACTTGATTGTAGCAAATCCATCCAGCTGCTGAAAATTCTCCAACAGATCATTGAAATTATCTTCGGGGGAGGGCTTGGATGGGCGGCTGGCAGAGGCGCTGCCAGTAACCTTTGCCTTGTCGATGGCAACCCTGACGGTTATTTGCATCCCCAGCCGCTCGCCAGCCAGCTTGGCAGCCAGCTGCAGCACCTGAGTGGAGTTCAGTACCTTCCGGCTGGATACATCGTTGACATAAAGCACCAGCTGATTCCCCTCCACGATTCCTTTGACAAAGCGGGCGTTGGTGATATACACCGAGGCGGGAGGGGAGAGCTGGGGCTTCATGGCGGCGGCCAGCTCCGGCCACAGATTGGCGGCCTCAGGGGGCGGGGAAACCATCTGAGGGGCGGGTGCGGGCTGCTTCTTTTCCGTTTTTTTCGCGGCCTTTTCCGCAGAGGGCGGAGGAGCCGGGGGCTGCCATTCTCCCTCTTCCGGGGGGGCTTCCTCATCGCCGGGAGGCGGAGGAAGCTCCTCCTCCCAGGCCGGCGTTTC
>CAZVVH010000154.1:0-5416 GCA_964630475.1 uncultured Oscillospiraceae bacterium
TGCTTCTTGGTGCCGACGAAGAGCAAGGTGCCGCCCTCTGCGGCCAGATTGCGGACGAAGTTATAAGCCTCCTCCAGCTTCTTCACGGTCTTCTGCAGGTCAACGATATAGATACCGTTGCGCTCAGTGTAGATATAGGTTGCCATTTTGGGGTTCCAGCGGCGGGTCTGGTGACCAAAGTGAACACCGGCCTCCAGAAGCTGTTTCATAGATACGACTGCCATAATTAAATTCCTCCTAATTTCAGTTCTTACCTCCACCGGGTTCATTCGTACGGGCCAGCCGGAACAAGCCGGCACAGGGCGCAACATCCCCCTGGTGTGTGTAGTCGTAATACTAGGTTATTTTACCCGATTCCCCTGAATATTGCAAGTCCTTTTCCAAATATTTTCTGATTTTGCAAAAAGAGTTTACAGCTTCAGCGGAATTTGGTATACTTGGAGTGTTCTTTGAAAGAAAGGGAATCTGTTCAAGGGATTCCGGTAAAGGAAGGATATACAATGCTTACGGGAAAAACGGTTGTTTTGGGTGTGACCGGCGGAATTGCCTGCTATAAGATTCCGTCTCTGGCTTCCCGCCTGGTGAAAAATCATTGCAATGTGCAGGTGCTGATGACGGAGCATGCCACCCAGTTTATCACGCCCCTGACGTTTGAACAGCTGACCGGTAACAAGGCGCTGGTGGATACCTTTGACCGCAGCTTCCAGCACAAGGTGGAGCATGTGGCTGTGGCGGATCGGGCGGACCTGGTGCTGATTGCTCCGGCCACCGCCAATGTGATCGCCAAGCTGGCCCATGGCCTGGCGGACGATATGCTGACTACCACAGTTCTGGCCTGCAATTGCCCCAAGCTGATTGCCCCCGCGATGAACACCAAGATGTACGAGAACCCGGTGACCCAGGATAACCTGAATATTCTGCGCCACTATGGGTGGGAGGTCATTGAGCCTGCCTCAGGCCGTCTGGCCTGCGGCGCTGTGGGCAAGGGCAAGATGCCGGAGCCAATTGACCTGGAGGAGTCCATCTTTCACGCTATTTATCATGAAAAGGATCTGGCCGGCAAGAAACTGCTGGTCAGCGCCGGCCCCACGCGGGAGAAAATCGATCCGGTACGCTACCTGAGCAACCGCTCCACCGGCAAGATGGGCTATTCCATCGCCAAGGCTGCCGCCGCCCGGGGGGCGGAGGTGACGCTGGTCACTGGTCCCACGGAGCTGAAGCACCCATCTTATATGACCATTGTGGAGATTGAGTCGGCTGCGGAGATGTATGAGGCTGTAACCGGCCGAAGTGCTGACCAGGATATTATCATTAAGGCGGCCGCTGTGGCGGATTACAAGCCTGCTGAAGTGGCTGAGGACAAGATCAAGAAGAAGGATGGGGATATGTCCATCCCACTGACCCGCACCCAGGATATCCTGGCTTACCTGGGCAGCCACCGCCGGGAGGGTCAATTCCTCTGCGGGTTTTCCATGGAGAGCCGGGACCTGTTGGAAAATTCCCGAAAGAAGCTGGTAAAGAAGAACATTGACATGATTGCGGCCAACAACGTGAAGGTGGCGGGCGCAGGCTTTGGGGTGGACACCAATGTGCTGACCCTGATTACCCGGGAAGAGGAACTGGAGCTGCCCATGGTCAGCAAGGATCATGCTGCGGATCTGCTGCTGGATCAGATTGTCCGCATGATGGGCAAAAAGGAAACCGAATAAAGGAAAACAAATATTGGAGGAAACAATTATGGACGAAAAGGAACTGACCCCCGAAGAGCTGGAAGAGCAGGCTGAGATTCTGGTCCTCACGGACGAGGACGGCAACGAGGAAGAGTTTGAGTATCTGACCATCATCCCCTATGAGGGCAAGGAGTATATTATCCTGTTGCCCGTGGAGGGAGGAGAGGATGGCGAAGTGGTCATTCTCCAGATCGAGCCTATCCCCGGCAATGACGAGGAGGAGAACTACGTGGACGTGGAGGATGAGTCCGTTCTGAAGGCCGTGTTCAACCTGTTCAAGGAATGGTACGCCGACGAATACGACTTCGAATAATCCAAAAAAACGGCAAAAACGGCCTCGGAACTTTCGTTCCGGGGCCATTTTATTGCGGGAAGGAATTAGCCGCGCTTCTTCAGGTAGCTGTTGATATAGATCATCAGGAACACGGGAATCACAGCGGTGACAGCGCCCATGATGAAGGTGGAGGTCACATTCTCCACGGTGGCGTGCAGGATGTTGCCGGAGACCCAGTTAAAGAAGATGGAGGAGAAGCCCAGGGCCAGCATGGCGACGCCATAATTGGTGCCGGAGTTCTTGGGGCCAAACAGGTCGGTGCACAGGGCGGCGTTCAGCGCGGAGGGGCCGCCGTAGGCAAAGGCGATGAGAGCGATGGTTGCGAAGTAGCCATAGCCGCCGATGAAGGTCATCAGAATGGCGCCCACAAAGGTGATGCCGCAGAGGACATACATGGTGTTGGAGCGGCCGATTTTATCGGAAAGGGTAGCCATAATCAGACGGCCAGCGGCGTTGGTGATACCGGTGAAGGAGACACAGAGAATGGCAGTGGCCTCCAGCAAGCCCCGCTCCATGCCCAAATCTTTGATGAGCGGCACACACAGGTTCCAAGTGCCGTTGATGAAGAAGATGGAGAAGAACAGCGCCCAGAAGGCGGGTTTTTTCATGGCCTGCCCCAGGGTAAAGTTGGTGGTGCCGGAAACGGCTGCCTTGGGCAGGTTCAGGCTTGCGATGTACTCCTGGTTGGGCAGAGAGATGAAGCAGCAGGCAGCCAGGCCCAGAACAGCAAAGACAATCGCCAGGGTCAGGAACACAGGAACGAAATTGACAATGCCATTGGCGTCCTTATTCAGGTTCATCAGCCAGTTGGAGACCGGGGTAAAGACCACAGTGGACAGGCCGAAGGCGGAGCAGGCCAGACCAGAGGCCAAGCCGCGCTTGTGGGGCAGCCACTTCTGAATGCAGGAGATGCAGGCGCCATAGGCAAAGCCGGAGCCGAGGCCGGCCATGATGGCATAGGTCAGGTCAAAGAGGGCAGCGGACTTAACAAATGCGGTCAGCCCCACGCCCAGCGCGAACAGGATCACGCCCAGGAAGCAGGTCAGCTTAGGCCCCTTCTTGTCGTTAATAAAGCCGCCGATCAGGTTGCCGAACACGAATGCGAAGATCATGTAGGAGGAAACCATGGTGGCGGCGCTGGTGCTCCAGCCGTAGGCTGCGACGATGTTACCCTTAAAGGCGCTCCAGAGGTAGAGAATGCCCACACAGAGCTGGACAACCAGACAGGCAATGATGGAAATCCAAGGGTTTTGCTTTTTCATTGGGAACACATTCCTTTCTCGTTATTTTATAGCACGGTTATTATAGCATAAATGCCCCGCTTTTTGCCGGGATAGGCCTTTTTTTAGCAGGCCTGCCAGAGGGGAAAAACCGGATCAAATAGAGAGCATACCAGCTACTTGTAAAATCATTATAGCACAATGTCTTTGACGTGTATAGTTACAAAATAGAACAAATTTAAACCGGATAGTCTGAAAAAAATCAGGTAAATCAAATGGGAGCGGAGCCGGATCCATTGGGAAGCATTTCGTCAAAAAACGCTCAGCGCTGGGAGGAAAAGAAGCGGGGAATCTGCGGATTTCTTAGAAAAGCGAAATAAAATGGAACATTTTTGGCCCGGCGAGGCAATATTTTATCTTGACGAAAGATAAATATCTTGCTATGATGTCTTTCGTGTAGAAAGAGAGTGTGGCAAGGGTGCTTCGATTTTATTTTGTAATTGTTGTGAATCTATGGCGGATTTTTTACTATCTGTTCCGGATGGAGCGAATGGCGAAGTATCCGGATCGGTATAGCCTGGAGCTGCGCTATGCCTATGATGTGAAAATCGTCAACATGGTGATGCGCACTGGACGAATCAGTACGGACTGCTGTGGTTTGGAGAATCTGCCGAAGGAGGATGGCTATTTGATCGCGGCAAACCACCAGGGAAAATTTGACGCCTTGGCCATTTTTCATACGCATCCCACTCCTGTCAGCTTCGTTATGGACGACAGCAAAAGCGGCATGGTGTTTACCAATCAGTTTCTCCGCATTGTGGATGGGGTCACGCTGAAAAAGAGCGACCTGCGGCAGTCCCTGAAGGCGCTGAAGACAGTGGGCAGCCGCATTGCGGAGGGCCGGAATTATCTGATTTTTCCCGAAGGAGGCTATACAGATAATCATAACCACTTGGGCAGCTTCCTGCCCGGGGCGTTTAAGGCGGCTTATTATGCCAAGGCCCCCATTGTCCCCACCGTTTTGATTGACACCTATAAGCCCTTTTCTGTGAATTCCCTGCGGCCGGTCAAAACGCAGGTCTACTATCTGGAGCCTATCTGCTACGAGGAATATCGGGATATGAGCACACCGGAAATTGCGGAGCTGTGCCGCAGCCGCATTGCGGAAACCATTCAGCAGGTTACCAATGAGGGAGCGGAGTGCGTGATCGCATCATAAAAAGGCGAAACGGCGCTTGCTTTGCAGGCACCGTCTTTTCACAGGAGGGAAGGATATGAAAAAATATCAGGTGGCCCTGTGCCAAATGGATTCTCAGGACAACAGGGCGGAGAATCTGAGAACCGCCTGCGCCCTGCTGGAGGAGGCCGCCGCCCGGGGGGCCAGTCTGGCGGCCTTCCCGGAGATCTTTAATGTCATCGATCAGGGAGAAGCGCCGCCGGAGGAGATTCCCAACGGCCCCACGATCCGCCTGATGGCGTCAAAGGCCCGGGAGCTGAACCTGTGGGTACTCTGCGGTTCCCTGTGGGAAGAAAACCTGGAAGGGGATCGGAAATTCAACACTTCGGTGCTGCTGAATCCTCGGGGAGAGGTGGCCGCCCGGTACTCCAAGCTGCATATGTTTGACATCACCCTGCCCGACGGGCAGATCGCCTTTGAATCCGAGCAGGTGAAGCCGGGGGACAAAATGGTGGTGCGGGAGACAGAGCTGGGTACCTTTGGCTTCTCCATCTGCTATGACATTCGATTCCCGGAGCTGTACCGCTGGATGGCCTTGGAAGGGGCGCAGATTTTCTTTGTGCCGGCGGAGTTCAACATCGGCACCGGGAAAAACCACTGGGAGCCACTCCTGCGGGCCAGGGCCATTGAGAACGGCTGCTATGTCATTGCCCCTGCCCAGATCGGCACCAAGCGGGTGAAGGGCGGAACCTACACCTGCTTCGGCTCCTCCATGGTGGTGGACCCCAATGGCATGGTCATCGCCCGGGCGCCTGAACGCACTGGCGTCACCCTGGCGGAGATCGATCTGGACTATGTGGAGGAGATGCGGAGAAACATTCCTTCCCTGAAAAACCGGAGGACGGATCTCTATACGGTGAATGGAAAATAGAGAAGAGATACGGGGATGAAATAA
>CAZVVH010000155.1:0-5318 GCA_964630475.1 uncultured Oscillospiraceae bacterium
GCAGCTCGTTCAGATCCAGGCCGGTGTCCCGCTCGGTGCCCTCCAGGGCGGCCACCACCGCGTTCATAGAGGGCTGGCTGGTCAGGGAGGACATGGAGGAAATGGCGGTGTCCACAATATCCACACCGGCTTCGGCAGCCATCAGCAAGGTGGCAACCTGGTTGGAGGTGGTGTCGTGGGTATGCAGGTGGATGGGCAGACCCACCTCCTGCTTCAGCTCAGAGACCAGCTTCTTGGCTGCGTAGGGCTTCAGCAGGCCGGACATATCCTTGATAGCCAGGGTATGGGCGCCTCGCTTTTCCAGCTCCTTGGCCATGTTGATGTAATACTTCAGGGTGTACTTGTCATTGGCGGGGTTCAGGATGTCGCCGGTATAGCACATGGTGGCCTCGCAGATCTTGCCCTGCTTAATCACCTCATCCATGGCAATCTCCATTCCGGGGATCCAGTTCAGGGAGTCAAACACCCGGAACACGTCAATCCCGCTTTTGGCAGATTCCTTGACAAACTCCCGGATCAGGTTATCCGGATAGTTGGAGTAGCCCACGGCATTTGCGCCCCGGAGGAGCATCTGGAAGGGGATGTTAGGAATCTTCTCCCGCAGCTTTTGCAGGCGCTCCCAGGGATCCTCGTGGAGGAAGCGGTAGGCCACGTCGAAAGTAGCGCCGCCCCACATCTCCAGAGAGAAGCAGTCAGAGAGGATATCGGCGGTGCCATCCGCGCCCTTGAGCATATCCCGAGTCCGCATACGGGTGGACAGCAGGGACTGATGGGCGTCCCGCATGGTGGTGTCGGTGATGAGCAGCTTCTTCTGGTCCAGGACCCACTTCTTGACCGCATCGGGGCCATCCTTGTCCAGGATTTGCTTGATGCCATCTCTGGGTCTGTCGTGGGCAGGCTGGGGGAAGCGGGGCGTGTCATACTGATGGCGCTCCGCATTGGGGGCGGCCACCTGGATATTGGCGATGTATTTCAGCACACGGGTGGCGCGGTCGCCGGATTCCTCAATCTCGAACAGCTCTGGTGTGTCATCGATAAACTTGGTGTGGCACTGGCCGGACTGGAACTTGGGGTGGTGCAGAATATTGGTGACAAAGGGAATATTGGTCTTGACGCCGCGGATATGAACCTCATTGATGGCCCGGGCAGCCTTGCGGCAGGCTCCCAGGAAGGTATTGTCGGAGGCGGTGACCTTGACCAACAGGGAATCGTAGTAGGGAGAAATGGTGGTGCCGGTGCCGGCGTTGCCGCCGTCCAAGCGGACGCCGAAGCCGCCGCCGGAGCGGTAAGCAGTGATCTTACCGGTGTCAGGCGCAAAGTTGTTCTTGGGGTCCTCGGTGGTGACACGGCACTGGATGGCATAGCCCCGAATCTGAACGTCGTCCTGGCTCTCCAGGCCAATCTCCGGGGTGGACAGGGGGTACCCTTCCGCCACCAGGATCTGCGCCCGCACCAGGTCGATGCCGGTGACAACCTCGGTGACGGTGTGCTCCACCTGAATTCGGGGGTTCATCTCGATAAAGTAATGATGGCCGTCCCGGTCAACCAGGAACTCCACTGTGCCTGCGGAAACATAGCCTACGCTCTTGGCAATCTTGACCGCGTCCTCCCGCAGGGCCTTAATGGTTTCCTTGGGGACAGACCAGGCGGGGGCGAACTCCACCACCTTCTGGTAGCGGCGCTGCAGGGAGCAGTCACGCTCACCAACGTGGTAGACGTGGCCATACTTATCGGCCAGAATCTGAACCTCAATATGCTTCGGCTCCACCAGGAACTTCTCAATGAAGATATCATCATTGCCAAAGGCCTTCTTGGCCTCGCCCTTCACCAGCTCAAAGGCGGTCTTGACTTCCTCCGGCGTCTCACAGCGGCGCATACCACGGCCGCCGCCGCCGGCCGCTGCCTTCAAAATCACAGGGAACCCGAAGGAGATGGCCTTCTCCAGGGCCTCGTCCGCATCCTTCAGCGGCTCAGTGCAGCCGGGGATGATGGGCACACCGCAGGCAATGGCCGTGGCCTTTGCCGCCAGCTTGTCGCCCATCTGGGCCAGCACATTGGAGGGGGGACCGATAAAGGTGATGCCGGCCTTCTCGCAGGCCTTTGCGAATTCGGCATTCTCAGAGAGGAAGCCATAGCCAGGGTGGATGGCGTCCACGCCCCGGCGCTTGGCAAGGTCGATGATTCCGGCAATATCCAGATAGGCCCCCAGCGGACTTTGATTCTCGCCAATCAGATAGGCCTCATCTGCCTTGATACGGAAAAGGGAGTTGGTGTCCTCATTGGAATACATGGCCACCGTGTGCAGGCCCAGATCATAGCACGCACGGAAAATACGGATCGCAATCTCGCCGCGGTTTGCAGCAAGAACCTTATTGAACGTATGCACTGCCATTTCTTTCATCCTTTCTTAATCAGGTTCTAATATCCACAGTCATTGGAACTTTTTCAAGTTTAACTATCTTTTATTATATCTTATTGCTTCATAAGTTGCAAATCCTTTTTACAATTTGACCATATGGGGGTTTGGTATTTTTCTTGCCCCGCAAGTCAGCATTTTTCTCCGGTTGATATCGGTTTCACAACGTTTTCCCTGTATTGGAAACGGTATCATTCGGTTTCAGAATTATTTTCCGGCGGTTTCACCCCTTTTCCCCCGCCTTATTTTCGGCAAATTAACGAAAACATTCTTCCAACTTTCCTCTTTTGCTTTTTTGGGGGATGTGGTACACTTTATTCATCTGTTTTGCAGGAAGGAGGCCGCTTTTTGACATTTCTTCTGTCCGATGCCATCACTGTGCTCCCCGGGATTGGCCCTGCCCGGGCAAAGATCTTTGAAAAGCTGGGGCTTACCACCATCGGCGACCTTCTGTCCTGGTTCCCCCGAAATTATGAGGACCGCCGCAGCGCTGTCACCATTGGAGACGCGAAACCGGGAACCTCCGTCTGTATCACCGCCATGGTGGCCTCCCAGCCCCATTTGTCCCGGCTTCGGACCGGACTGGAGCTGGTCAAAGCCAAAGCCGTAGATGATACCGGCGTGTTGGAGCTGACCTTCTTTAACCAGTCCTATCTGAAAAAAACCTTATCCGTGGGAAAATCCTATGTCTTTTACGGCACTGTGGAGCAGGCCGGCGATCGCAAAGCCATGACCAATCCGGTCTTTGAGCCGGAAGCCAGCGCCGGCCAGGTCACTGGGGTTATTGTCCCCATATACCCACTGACGGCGGGACTCTCCAACAAGCAGCTGGCAGGCAGCATCCACCGGGTTTTGGCAGAGGGCATCCGTGCCCCAGAGGATCCTTTACCAGATTCCATCCGCAGACAATACGGGCTGATTGACGTGGAAACCGCCTACCGCTGGATTCACTGCCCCACCAGCTTTGAGCAGATCGAAGCTGCCAGACAGCGGCTGATCTTTGAGGAGCTGTTCTTCCTCTCCATCGGCCTATGCCGACTGAAGGGACGGCGGGATCACGCCCAGGGACCTGTCTGCGGGGCAGGCTCCCTGGAGGATTATATGGCCTGCCTCCCCTTTTCTCTGACAGGCGCCCAGCGCCGGGCCGCGGAGGAATGCGCCGCCAACCTGCGCAGCGGAACCCCGATGAACCGGCTGGTGCAGGGGGATGTTGGCTCCGGCAAAACGGTGGTGGCGGGGGCAGCCATCTACCTGGCCGGTAAGAGCGGCTATCAGTCCGCCCTGATGGCCCCCACAGAGATTCTGGCCGAGCAGCACTACCGCACCCTCTCCTCCCTGCTGGCCCCAACCGGGATCCGGGTGGCCCTGCTGACAGGCAGCGCCAAGGCCAGGGAACGGCGGGAGTTAAACGAACGGCTTCAGCTGGGCACGATCGACTTACTCATCGGCACCCACGCTCTGATTACGGACACTGTGCAGTTCTCCCGGCTGGGGCTGGTCATTACCGACGAACAGCACCGCTTCGGCGTCCGTCAAAGGGCCGCGCTGGCGGGAAAAGGGCTGCATCCCCATGTGCTGGTCATGTCCGCCACCCCCATTCCCCGGACTCTGGCCCTGATGATCTACGGCGATCTGGATGTCTCTGTCATTGATGAGCTGCCCCCTGGCCGCCAGCCGGTGGACACCTTTCGGATCCACACCGACAAGCGCCAGCGGATGTATGGCTTCGTCCGCAAGCAGGTGGAGGAAGGGCATCAGGTCTACATTGTCTGCCCCTCCGTAGAAAACAATCCCCAAACAGGCCCCACAGAGTTCTGGGGAGGCCAGGAGCTGAAATCCGTCACGGAATACTGCAAGGAATTGCAGACAGAGGTGTTCCCCGACTTGCGCGTGGACTTCGTCCATGGTAAAATGAAACCAGCCTGCAAAGACCGGGTTATGGCCGCTTTCGCCGCCGGGGAACTGGACATCCTGGTCTCTACCACGGTGATCGAAGTGGGCGTGGACGTGCCCAACGCCACCCTGATGATTGTGGAGAATGCGGAGCGGTTTGGCCTCTCCCAGCTGCACCAGCTGCGGGGCCGGGTTGGCCGAGGCAGCGCGAAGAGCTATTGTGTGCTGGTATCCGACGCCAAAAACGAAGAGGCAGCCCAACGGCTTAAGGTGCTCTGTGCCTCCAACGACGGTTTTCAGATCTCCGAGGAGGACCTAAAGCTTCGAGGGCCAGGTGACTTTTTCGGCGCCCGCCAGCATGGCCTGCCCCAATTGAAGGTGGCCGATCTGGCTGGGGACATCCGGGTGCTTAAGGACGCCCAGGACGCAGCCCGGCAGATTCTGGCTGAAGACCCGGAGCTGAGCCGTTGGGACCACCAGCCCATTCGCCGGAAGGTGCTGGCTCTGTTTGAGGAAAATCCTGATATTTTCAACTAAAGAAAAGGGGATATGGTTATGACAAAAGTGGAATACGTAAGGAATCTGCGGTCTATGGCGGATGTCCATTGGAACTGCTGCCAAAGCGTCCTGGCCGCCTTCACCCAGGAATGCGGCATCACTGAGGACCAGGCCTACAAGCTGGGCGCCCAGTTTGGCTCCGGAATGAAGATCGGCTCCGCCTGCGGCGCACTGACTGGCGGCCTGATGGCCCTGGGCTTGATGGGCGCCGGGGACGCCGCCGCCCGCAGCCTGACCCAGCAGTTCAAGGCCAGGCACACCGCCTATAACTGTCCCGAGCTGCTGAAGCTGGGCATGGAAAAGGGCAGCTTTGTTAAGAAGGAGCACTGCGACGGCCTCGTCTATGAGGTAATTGAGCTGGTGGAGCAACTGGAAAAGTAATCCGACGCGCAAAAATCCTCAGAAGCGCTTATTTCACAGCGCTTCTGAGGATTTATTCTGTCTGTAATTA
>CAZVVH010000156.1:0-5177 GCA_964630475.1 uncultured Oscillospiraceae bacterium
AAGAAGTTATGAAGCACCTGGGCGAGATGGAGAAGCTGGAGAAGTACCTGGGCGGCGTGAAGCAGATGAAGAAGCTGCCTTCGGCTCTGTTCGTGGTTGACCCCCGCAAGGAGCACAATGCCATCGCTGAGGCCCGCAAGCTGGGCATCCCCGTTGTGGCTATCGTTGACACCAACTGCGATCCTGATGAGATCGACTATGTGATTCCCGGCAATGACGACGCCATCCGCGCCATCCGCCTGATCTCCTCTGTTATGGCCAACGCCATTGCCGAGGGCAAGCGCGAGGAGGAGAGCGCAGCCGAGGAGAATACTGCTGAATAATCAGCATAAACCCAACAAATGAGGGACGATTCGCCCGCCGCTTAGGCGGCGGGCATCTTTACAAAATAAATGGAGGTTTTGAACATGAATTTTACTGCTGCTGACGTTAAGGCACTGCGTGAAATGACCGGTGTCGGCATGATGAAGTGCAAGGAAGCTCTGGCCGCTTCCGACGGCGATATGGACAAGGCTGTTGAGTATCTGCGCGAGAAGGGCGCCGCTACCGCTGTTAAGAAGGCAAGCAAGGTTGCCGCTGAGGGCATGAGCTATGCCTCTGTTGTGGACGGCGTCGGCGTTGCCGTGGAGGTCAATTCCCAGACCGATTTTGTCGCAAAGAACGAGAAGTTCCAGGCCTATGTTTCCAACGTGGCTGCTGTTATTGCCAAGGAGAATCCCGCTGATGTGGACGCCCTGTTGGGTCTGACCTATCCAGGCTCCGACCGCACCGTCAAGGACATCCAGAACGATCTGGTTCTGTCTATCGGCGAGAATATCAACGTCCGCCGCTTTGTCCGCTATGCCGGGGGCGTCAATGTTCCCTACATTCACATGGGCGGCAAGATCGGTGTTCTGGTCAACCTGGCTGTGGAAGGCATCGAGGAAGCTGCTGTTGTGGAGCTGGGCAAGGATCTGGCTATGCAGATCGCCGCTATGGCTCCCGCTTATGTTTCTCAGAACGAGGTTCCCGCTGAGGAAGTGGAGAAGGAGCAGGCGATTCAGCTGGCTAAGGCTCTGGAGGAGAGCGCAAGCGATCCCAAGATGAGCAAGATGCCCGAGGAGAAGCGCACCATGATCGCGCAGAACAAGGTCAAGGGCCGTATGAACAACTTCTATGCAGAGGTCTGCCTGCTGAACCAGGCTTTTGTGAAGGAAGCAAAGCAGACTGTGGATGCTCATGTGAAGCAGGTTGCCAAGGAGCTGGGCGGGAAGATCACTGTCGTCAAGTTCACCCGGTTCGCTACCGGCGAGGGCATCGAGAAGAAGGAAGAGAATTTCGCAGCAGAAGTCGCTTCCATGCTGAAGTAATTCAGAAACGGATCAGAGTTTATCCGCGCCCCTTCGCGGGGCGCGGATTTTTTCTTGGGCGTTTTTGGCTTGCCCCCTGGTTCTGCCAGTGGTTTTGATCGACACACGCCCCTAAAAACCTGCAAAAATAGAGATAAATAGTAAATTATAACTCTTTCCATTCAGCGCAAAGCTGTTAAAATAAAGAACGTGTTCCCAGACAGAGGCTCCATCTGTTCGATTGTACCCATGGAATTGGAGGAGAGAAATGAAAGAACTGAAATTTATCTGGAACTATGTCCGGCGATATGGCCTGCAATATTTGCTGGGGATTCTGGCCCTCTCTGTTGTGGACATCGTCAATGTCAACGTGCCCAAGTGCACCGCCGAAATTGTGGACGGCCTGAAGGCCGGCAATCTGGGCATGGATGGCGTACTGCACGTCGTTTTCCGGATCGCAATTCTGGGCCTAATCATTGCCGTTGGACGCTTTTTCTGGCGATATTTTATTATGGGCTCCGCCCGTGGGGTGGAGCGAGATCTGCGGGACAACATGTTTGGGCACCTGGAAGGCCTGTCCATCCGCTATTTTAACGCCCACAAGACCGGCGACCTGATGGCCCATTTCACCAACGACCTGGCGGCCATCCGCATGTTCCTTGGCCCCACAGTGGTGACTGCCTTTGACGCAACGGTGATGCTGTTTTTGGTCCTCTATCAGATGGTGTTTTATGTCAACCTGAGGCTGACCCTGCTGGCTATCATCCCCATGGTGCTGATTATTTACGGCGATTACATATATGGCAAGCTGATGCACAAGCGCTTCATGGAGAAGCAGAAGGCGTTCTCTGATCTGACTGACCAGACCCAGGAGACCATTTCCGGCATTCGCATCATCAAATCCTTCGTCCAGGAGCGGAAGGAGCTTTACGCCTTTGCCAAGACCAACCGGCAGACCCAGGAGAAAAACCTGGGCGTAGTCCGCTTGCAGGCCCTGTTTATGCCCCTGATGGATCTGGTCATCGGCTGTAGCAGCCTGCTGACCCTGATCTATGGCGGCTACCTGGCCATTGTGGGGAAGATCACTTTGGGCCAGTTTGTGGCATTCAACCAGTATGTGACCATGCTGGTGTGGCCTATGATGGCAGTGGGCGAGTGTATGACCTTCGTTTCCCAGGGGTTGGCCTCTCTAAAGCGCATTATGGTGATCTTTGCCGAGAAGCCGGAGATCTTCAATGATGAGGAGACGGAGGATATTTCCGCCCTGGAGGGGGAGATCGACCTGGACGGCCTGACCTTTGCTTACCCGGACCAGGAGGAGACCATGGCGCTGAATTCCGTGTCCGTCCATGTGGAGAGGGGGGAGACGCTGGCCATTCTGGGCCGAACCGGCAGCGGCAAATCCACCATGGCGGATTTGCTTCTCCGTCTGTACGACACCAAGTCTGACATGATCCGCATTGACGGCCATGTTCTGAGCCGGATTCCCTTGGAGGTGCTTCGCCGGGATATTGCCTATGTGCCCCAGGAGAGCTTTCTCTTCTCCGATACAGTGGAGAACAACATCGCCTTTGGCGCGGAGAGCCGCAGCCATGAGGACATCATTCGGGCCGCCCAGAACGCCTGTGTCCACAACAACATTTTGGAATTCCCGGAGGGCTATGGCACCGTGGTGGGCGAGCGGGGAGTGACCATGTCCGGAGGACAGAAGCAACGGAGTGCCATTGCCCGGGCTTTGCTGAAGGACGCTCCTATCCTCATTCTGGACGACGCCCTGTCCGCTGTGGACACCGACACAGAGGAGCAGATCCTTCGCAATCTGCGGGAGAACCGGGTGGGGAGAACCACCCTGATCATCGCTCACCGCATCTCCACCATTCAGAGCGCTGACCACATTCTGGTGCTGGACGATGGCCATGTGGCGGAATATGGAAGCCATGAGGAGCTGATGGCCCTGGGAGGCATCTACCGCAGCATCTACGAAAAACAGCAGCTGGAGAAGCAGCTGGAGCAGGAAGGAGGGCAGGAGGAATGAAAAGCCCAGAAACAGCCAAAAAAAGCCCTACCATTCCCCGGATGTTCTCGTATATGAGACCCTACCTGGGCATTTTGGTGCTCTGCCTGGTGCTGGTGCTGGCCATTACCGGCTTGGAGCTTTGGAAGCCCATCCTGATCGGCAATGCCATTGATGATTATATCACTGGCGACTTTGTTTCCGGCCAGCTGGTGGAGGAGCGGCTTCGCGGCGTTCTGATTGCCGCACTCAAGTATGTGATTCTGTTGATTCTCCTGTTCGTTTGCAGCCGAATCCAGTACTTGCTCATCCAGAAAACCGGGCAGAGGATCATTTATGAGATGCGTCAGGAGGTCTTTCAGCATGTGGAAAGGCTGACCATGCGGTTCTTTGACCTGACCCCTGTGGGCACCATTGTCACTCGCGTCACCAACGATGTGGAGGCGGTGAACGAGCTGTATTCCAATATTCTGGTGAAGCTCTTTAAAAATATTGTGAAGATTCTGGGCCTGATCGTCATCATGTTGTTGATTAACGTGAAGATGGCGCTGCTGTCCTTTGTAATGATTCCGGCCATCGTGGGATTGACCTTTCTCTTTACCGCCGTTGCCCGCAAGACCTACCGCTATGTAAAGACCAAGATCACCGCCCTCAACACGTTCCTCTCGGAAAATATCTCCGGCATGAAGGTCATCCAGATCTTCAATCGGGAGCAGCGGAAGTACGAGGAGTTTAATGAGAGGAGCCAGGACCTGTTTAAAGCAGATTACCGGGAGATGCTGGTGTTCGCCATTTTCCGCCCCAGCATCTATCTGACCTCCATTGCCGCCCTGATTATCGTCCTGGTGGGAGGAAGTCAAAGCGTACTCCACGGGGCCATTTCCATCGGCACCCTGTACATCTTCATCCAGTACATCAATTCCTTCTTTGAGCCGATTCAGGAGCTGGCAGAGCAGTTCTCCACCCTCCAGTCCGCCGTGGCCTCTGCGGAGAAGATCTTTACCCTGCTGGATGTGGAACCCCAGATTCAGGAGAAGGAGGAGCCTGTGGTGCTTCCTGAGGTGAAGGGCCGCATTGAGTTTGACCATGTGTGGTTTGCCTATGATGGGGAGCACTATGTGCTCAGGGACGTCTCCTTTACCATCGAGCCTGGCCAGCGGGCCGCCTTCGTGGGTGCCACCGGAGCAGGAAAATCCTCCATTCTCAACCTGATTGGCCGCTATTATGATGTCCAGAAGGGCGAGATCCGCATTGACGGTGTGAATATCAAGGACATGACACGGGATCAGATCCGGAGCGCCATTGGCCAAGTGCAGCAGGATGTGTTTATCTTTACCGGCGATATCAACAGCAATATCCGGCTCCGGGATGAGGAGATTACCGACGAAGAAATCCGTCAGGCGGCGGAATATGTAAATGCCAGCCGCTTTATCGAACGCTTGCCCCGGAAATATGAGGAGCCGGTGTCCGAGCGGGGCGCCACCTTCTCAGCGGGCCAGCGGCAGCTTCTCTCCTTCGCCCGCACCCTGGCCCACAATCCCGCCATCCTGATTCTGGACGAGGCCACGGCCAATATCGACACGGAGACCGAGCAATGGATCCAGGACGCGCTGGAAAAGCTGATGGCAGGCAGAACCACCATCATGGTGGCCCACCGCCTGTCCACCATTCAGCATGCGGACCAGATCTTTGTCATGCACAAGGGAAGAATCCGGGAACAGGGGACCCACCAGGAACTGCTGGAGCAGAACGGCATCTACAAAATGCTCTACCAGCTGCAGCTGTCCGGGGGAGAGGAATCAAATATCAGATAAATCAAAAGGGCTGCCTCAAAA
>CAZVVH010000157.1:0-5176 GCA_964630475.1 uncultured Oscillospiraceae bacterium
CGGCCAGGGAGATCCAGTCCCGGTACGGAGGCCAGTTCCCCAGCACCTACCAGGAAATTCGGGGGCTGCCCGGCGTGGGGGACTACACCGCCGGGGCCATTTCCTCCATCGCCTTTGGACTGCGGGAGCCGGCGGTGGACGGCAATGTTCTCCGGGTGGTCACCCGCCTTTTGGCGGACCCGTCGGATATCACCAGAGCGGATACCAAGAAGAAAATCCGGGAGCTGCTGGCGGAGATCATGCCTTTGGAGGCTCCCGGCGCGTTCAACCAGGCGCTGATGGAGCTGGGGGCGCTGGTGTGTGTGCCCAACGGAAAGCCCCTGTGTGGACAGTGTCCTGCGGCGGAGCACTGTCTGGCCCGGCAGCGGGAGCTGACTGGCAGCATTCCGGTGAAGCCTGCCAAAAAATCCCGGAAAATTGAGAAGCGTACCGTGTTTCTCCTGGTTAACAGCCATCGGATTGCCCTGCGGCGGAGGCCGGAGCGGGGACTGCTGGGGGGCCTGTGGGAGTTCCCCAATGAGTTGGGCGGTGTGCTGCCCCTGGACGAGTGGGGAATCCTGCCACAGTCCATGGAGGAGGCGGGCCGGGGAAAGCATATCTTTACCCACATTGAGTGGCATATGACCGGCCTTCGGATTCACACAGAGACGGAAGAACTGCCCCAGGGCTGGGTTTGGGCCAGCGGGGAGGAGCTGCGGGAACGCTATCCCATTCCCAATGCCTTTGACAGCTTCCGAAAAACGGTGGAAGCCCTGCTGGAAGAGGAGGAAGAAGGATGATCTGCAATCTGTGCCCCAGGGCCTGCGGCGCGGAACGCACAGAGGAACAGGGCAGAGGGGTGTGTCAGATGCCGGAGGCGCCGGTGCTGGCCAGAGCCGCCCTGCACCATTGGGAGGAGCCGCCGGTTTCCGGTACCCGTGGCAGCGGAACCATTTTCTTTTCCGGCTGCTCCCTGAAATGCGTGTTCTGCCAGAACGAGGAGATCAGCCACGAAAATTTTGGCAAGACGGTCACCGTTCAGCGGGTGAGGGAAATTTGCCGGGAGCTGATCGCCCAGGGGGCGCACAATATTAACTTTGTCAACCCCACCCACTATGCCCATGTGGTGGCCCAGGCAGTGGACAGCGCTCTGGGGGTGCCGGTGGTGTACAATACTGGGGGCTATGAGCGCCTGGAGACCCTGAAGGGGCTGGAGGGCAAGGTGGATGTGTATCTGCCTGACCTGAAATATTTGGACAGTGAAACCGCCCGGCGCTATTCCGGAGCACCGGATTATCCGGAGATTGCCAAAGCAGCAATCTGCGAGATGGTCCGACAGACTGGCCCGGTGGTCCTGGAGGATGGCCTGATCAAAAAAGGGGTTATCATCCGCCATCTGGTGCTGCCCGGCCAGTTGGATGCGGCCAAGCGGGTGATGGATTGGGTGGGGGAGACCTTTGAACCCGGCCAGGTGCTGTTTTCCCTGATGAGCCAGTATCTACCCTGGGGCAGGGCGGCGGAGTTTCCGGAGATCAACCGAAAGCTGCGCAAGGCGGAGATCCGCGCCGCCAATACCTATATGGAGAATCTGGGCCTGGCAGGCTTTACCCAGGAGGGGGCCTCCGCCAGCGGCGGATTTATCCCCGGGTTTGATTTGACCGGGGTGGAACATATCTGAGGGGAAGAGAGCATGAACAAAGAGACAATCAAGCACGCCTTCCTGTCATCCCTTCCGGTGATGGCGGGCTATGTAGTGCTGGGCATTGGATTCGGATTGCTGATGTATGACAAGGGCTACTCCTTCTGGTGGTCCGTTCTGATGTCGCTGACCATTTATGGCGGCTCCATGCAGTATGTGGGTGTAGGCCTGCTCTCCGGCGGGGCCACGGTGATCGCCACGGCGATTACCGCTCTGATGGTGCAGGCACGGCACCTGTTTTATGGGGTTTCCATGCTGGAAAAGTACCGGGACGCGGGCAGGGCAAAGCCCTATTTGATCTTTGCCCTGACGGATGAGACCTATTCCCTGGTTTGCAGCCCCAAGCTGCCCCAGGGGATGGATGAGAAGAACTACGATTTGCTGGTGTCCCTGTTTGACCAATGCTATTGGGTGCTGGGCACCCTTCTGGGCGGGCTTATCGGCAGCGCCATCACCTTTAATACCACCGGCATCGACTTCTCCATGACAGCTCTGTTTGTGGTGGTCTTTGTGGAGCAGTGGGAGTCCGCCAGGCAGCATTTGCCCGCACTGCTGGGGCTGGGCTGTTCAGTGGTCTGTCTGTTGATTTTCGGGGCGGACAACTTCCTCATCCCAACCATGATCGGCATCACCCTGGGGCTTTTCCTGTTAAGGCCGGTGATCGAGAAGGGAGGGAAGCAGGATGAGCCATGAGGTTCTGATCCACTCCCTGCTGCTGGTGGCGGTGATGACAGGGGTGACCCTTCTGGTCCGCTTCCTCCCCTTTGCGGTGTTTTCCAAGGGGACGCCCAAGGTGTTCCAATACCTGAGCCATGTGCTCCCCTTTGCCGTTATGGCTATGCTGGTAGTGTACTGCCTGAAAAGCACCAGCATCTTAGCTGCTCCCCACGGCGTTCCTGAATTGATCTCGGTGGCGCTGGTGGTGCTGCTGCATAAATGGAGGCACAATACCCTGCTGTCCATTGTCTGCGGCACAGTATGCTATATGCTGCTGGTCCAGCTGGTTTTCTAAAACCTCCATACCAGGCTCTCTCGAAAATGCAAGCATTTTCTCAAATTTCACTTGTTTCCGTCAGCAAGCTGACGGAACTCTGCAAGAGCCTCGCAGACTTAAATTTCCAAAAGTATCTTTTTTACAGGCTGAAACTCCCCGCAGTTCGCAAAGGAACCGCGGGGAGTTTGTTTAATACTGTTTCTCAATGAATTGCTTTCATTGAGAAACCCGTGTGCGTGCGCACCCTGGCATCGTGCGATTGCACGTTGCGCCGTCTCATAAAAACTGAACGCACTTCGTGCTATAAAAAGCTTTTCAAGCTTTTTAATCAGTTTTAGTATTATTCCGGCGTTAGAAGCGCATCAATCTGTGATTCGCCGTACACCTGGATGCCGGCAGCCTTCAGCAGCTGAGCGGTCAGGCCGTCGCCGGGAATCAGGGTTCCGGAGAAGGTCCCATCGTAAATCTGTCCGCTTCCGCAGGAGGGGGAGCGCTCCTTCAGCAGGGCGCAGGTGCAGCCAAACAGCTGGGCCAGCCGCAGAGCTTCCTCCGCGCCCCTTTGATATTGGGAAGTGACATCCTGCCCCTGATGGTTCAAAACCTGTCTGCCCCGGCGCTCCGAGGCCGGGCGGGGCGTGGGCAGACCCCCCAGCTGTTCAGGACAGACAGGGATCAGCTGGTGCTTTTCCAGCAGGGCCTGTAGGCGGGGATTTGCCTTGCTCTTGCCGTCATAGCGGCAGGGAGTGCCCAGCAGGCAGGCGGAAATTAGAATCTTCATGGGGTGTCGTTATCTCCCAGCAAATGGCCCACGGGAAAGTCCAACACCTTGCGGCCAATCACATTCTCCGAGGGTACCATACCCAGGCGGTCGCTGCGGCTGTCCGTGGAGTTGTTCCGGTTGTCGCCTAAAACGAAGATGCAGCCCTCAGGAACGGTGTAGGTGGCATTTGTATAGTAGCCGCTGAGCATAACATCCCCATAGCTGGTGTTCAGATACGGCTCATCCAGGACTACGCCGTCTACCGTGACCGTATTGCTGTCATAGTCAATGCTCACCGTCTGTCCGGCCACGGCGATGCAGCGCTTGACCACATTCTCCCCATCCAGTCCGCCATTAGGGTCCGTCCGGCAGATCACAATGTCCCCCTGCTGTGGGGTGTATGCGATGGTCTGGACCAGCAGCAGGTCCTTGTCGTAGAGGGTGGGGTACATGGAGGTGCCGTTGACGATAACCAGCTTGCACACATAGGCGTTGAGCAGGAGCACCACGGCCACGGGAATTCCCAGCGTCAAAATCCAGCTGAGAATTTCCCTGCCTACGCTTCGCCTTTTTTCTGTTTTCTTTTCTTCCCGTGCCATTAGATTTCCTCCTTTTGGCTGCAGAGGCGGATCAGCTCAGAGAATTCCCGGATCACACCGTCCGCTTCCTCCACATGGCCAAAGCCATATGCTGCGTAAATAAAAGGGATTTGGGCCAGCTTGCAGGCGTCCGCGTCCCCCTGGGTGTCCCCTACGTAGACCGGGGACTGGAGATGGTAGGTCTCCATCAGGCGGCGGATGGTGATCCCCTTGGGGGCCCCGGTATCCCCGAAGCAGAGCTGGCCGGAAAAGAGATGCCCCAGCCCCGTGGAGATCAGCGTGGCCTCAATATAGCCGGTTTGGCAGTTGCTGACAATATAGAGGAGATAGCGCTGGGAAAGCCACTCCAACGTCTCCCGAACCCCGGGAAAGAGCTTGCCCGGGTGCTCCAGCAGCCAGCGGTTCTCCGCCTCATAGCAGAGATTCGCCTTGCGCATCCGCTCCTCCCCGTCGGTCTCCTCCGGGAAGAGAATTTTTGCAATGGCGTCCATGGGCTGGCCGAAGAGGGCGGTAAAGTCCTGGTCAGAGATGACCCAGGGGTGGCCGGAAAGCTCCTCCACCAGGGAGGACCAGGCCTGGCGGACTTGCTCCCGGGAGTCCAGAAGGGTGCCGTCAATATCAAAAATAATAGAATCCATATCCTTTTAGAACTACTTTTAGAACAGCGTCCCCTCCGGGAATCCCGGAGGGGATTGTTGGTGAATTACTTAAAGTACAGGGCGCCGGACTCGAACAGCGGCATATGCTTGTTGCCGGGGATATTCTTCGCCACCAGGTCACCGTAACGCTCGGAGTGGCCCATCTTGCCGAAGACCCGCCCATCGGGGGAGAAGATGCCCTCGATGGCCTCAAAGGAGCCGTTGGGGTTGCCGGAGATATTCATAGTGGGCAGGCCGGTGACCACGTCCACGTACTGGGTGGCAATCTGGCCATTGGAGATCATGGACTCCAAAATCTCCGGGGGAGCCACAAAGCGGCCCTCACCGTGGGACACGGGGACGGAATACAGGTCATCCACCTCGCAGTTCAGCATCCAGGGGGACTTCACCGAAGCCACCCGGGTGGTGACATAGCGGGACTGATGGCGGCCAATCAGGTTGAAGGTCAGGGTGGGGCAGGTGTTGTCCATGGGGCGGATCTCGCCG
>CAZVVH010000158.1:0-5124 GCA_964630475.1 uncultured Oscillospiraceae bacterium
CCGCCTTAATCAGGCCCAGGTTGCCCTCCTGGATCAAATCCAGGAACTGCATCCCCCGGCCCACATAGCGCTTGGCAATGGAGACCACCAAGCGTAGATTTGCCTCGGCCAGACGCTGCTTGGCGGCCTCGCCTTTCCGGATCACCCGTTCCATCTCGGCCAGCACTTCGGCGGGGATCTCCTCTCCCTCGGCCTTCATGGCCTCCAGCTGGCGGGCCATTTCATCGCCGGAAGACATATCCATGGCCAGTTTGGTCTCCTCCTCCGGGGTCAGCAGATTGACCTTTCCGATCTCCTTCAGATACATCCTCACCGGGTCGTCAATCCCAAAGGAATCACTGAGCGTATTGGGATCCACGATCTCCTCCTCCGGGATCTCCTCCACGCTCTCAACGGAAGGCTCCTCCACCGTCAGGAGGTTTCCTTCCTCTTCAGCCACCAGCTCGATGCCGTTGCTGGTCAGAGCGTCATAGAACTTGTCCATCTGCTCTGCGGTGATGTCCATATCCTCAAGCTCCATCAACTCACTGGGCAGAAGCTTTCCCTTCTTTTTGCCCCGCTCTACCAGACTATTCAGACGTTCCTGTGGGGTCATTTTGCTTTTTTCCTCTTCTGCCTTGGCTGTTTTCTTCTTCTCACTCATCCGTGATTTCCTCCGTTAGCTTTTTTATCTCTGAATGCCAATAATGAACTGTCATCCTGTATGCCCTGTTTGATCTTCTCTGTGTGAATGATCTCTATGTAGTCGGTCAGCGCCTGGCCCGCATTGGCCGGGTTTACTGGCGCCTGCATGACAGCCGTCAGCTGGCTCATTTCCTCCTGGCTCAGACTTCCCGCCAAAGCCGCCACCCGGATCTCCCGGCCCTCCTGCCAGCGCTGGCGAAACATCCCATAGATTTTTCCCAGGAACTCGGAGGAGAAGTCCTCCGGTTCCAGCTTTCCCTCCGCCTGCTCGAACAGGGCGCTGTCCAGCGCCATCAGGCGAAGGACGCCCTCCTCCGCCCTGGCAGAGCGCATATTTTTATAGCGCAGCGCCCGGTCCTTAGGCTGGCTGCTGGCCGCCGGATTCAGCGCCGCCCGCTGCTCCTGCTTGCGTTCCCGGCGCTCCTGCTGCTGTCTGGCCCGCTCCACCTCCTGAGCCATAGCGGCGGCGGAGATTTTGACCGCCTCGGCGGCCCGGGTTCCGTAGACCTCCCGCTCCACTGGACTGGGCAGCTCCGCCACCAGCTGGGCTGCCTCCCGCAGATACTGAATCCGGTCATCGTCATTTTCCAGATTATATTTCTGCCGGAGCTGGCGAAGCTGGTATTCAACGTGATTGCCGGACTGATTGATGAGCCGTTCAAAGGCCTCCGGTCCATATTTCCGGACGAACTCATCCGGGTCCTTTGCCCCGGTGACCTGGAGCACCTTTACCTTCAGGCCGGTTTTTTCCAGAATCCCGATGGCCCGCTGTGCCGCCTTCATCCCTGCGCCGTCTCCGTCGTAGGAAATCACCACTTCCTTGGTGTAATGGCTGATGAGCTGGGCGTGTTCCTCGGTCAGGGAGGTGCCCAGGGAAGCCACTGCGTTGTCAAAGCCCGCCTGGTGGAGGGCGATGGTGTCCATATAGCCCTCAGTGAGAATCAGCTTTCCCCGCTTGGTTTTCTTGGCGATGTTCAGGGCAAACAGATTTTTGCTTTTGTTATAGATTACCGTATCCGGGGAATTCAGATACTTGGGGGTGGAGTCGTCCAGGACCCGCCCGCCGAAGCCGATGACGCTGCCCCGCACATTGATGATGGGGAACATAACCCGGCCCCGGAACCGATCATAGATCCGCCCCTTTTCGTTTTTGATGGCCAGGCCGCATTCCAGCAGCTCCCCTTTGTCATAGCCCTTGCTCTGCATGGCCCGGATCAGATTATCCCAGCCCTCCGGCGCCGCCCCCAACCCAAAGTTGGTGATGATCCGTTTGGAAAGCCCCCGCTTTTGCAGGTATTGGAGCATGGGCTGTCCCGTCGGGGTGCAGAGCTGGCTGTGGAAATATCGGGCGGCATCCTTGTTCAGCTCCAGCAGCCGCTTCCGGTGCTTCTGGCCCTGGCCACTGCCCTTGTGCTCCTGCTCCGGCACGATCATGCCGGCCTTATCCGCCAGCAGCTGCACCGCGTCCAGAAAGGGAAGGTTTTCCGCCTCCATAATAAAGTTAATCACTCCGCCGCCCTTGTGGCAGCCGAAGCAGTAATACTGCTGCCGCTCCGGGTTCACCGAGAAGGAGGGCGTTTTTTCATTGTGAAAGGGACAGCAGCCCCAATAGCGGCCGCCTTTTCTCTGGAGATTCACATAGCCGGACACCACGTCAACCAGTTCGCTGCGCGCCACCAGTTCCTCCAGGAATTGTTCCGGGATTGCCACATGACCTCCCCTTTCTTGATACTTTTCCCTGTTTCTTATAATTTATCAAATTTTTTGGCGCATTTCCACCCTACTTGACAGTCCACGCCTTGGGCAAGGTCAAATCGCTGAACACCTCCACGGCATAGTTGTCCGTCATCCCAGCAATGTAGTCGCAGGCAGCTCGCTCCACGCCCTCCTGATAGCGGATGGTCTGAAAATCTCCGGGCAGATCATCCGGGTGCTTCTGATAATGCTCGAAAAGCATCCGAAGCAAATCCTGGGCCTTGCTCTCCTGGCCCTTGGCCACCGGATTGCGGTAAACCGCCTCAAACATGAAGGCCCGCAGATCCGCCATAGCCTCCCGCTTTTCCTGGGACTGGAGAATATCCTCCTTTCCCGCGCTGGACCCGATCACATCCACCGTCAGCGTATTGATCCGCTCCGAATGGCTGAAGCCCAGCTCCTGTAGCAGGTAGAGGGGGATGTCCATGGGGTAGATGATCTTCGCCCGCATGGCGTCATCGATATCATGGTTGATGTAGGCGATCTGGTCGGCCAGGCGGATAATCCGCCCTTCCAGGGTATCCGCCCGCTGGGGGCCGGTGTGGCAGAGGATACCGTTTCTCACCTCATAGGTCAGGTTCAGCCCCTCCCCATTCTTTTCCAGCAGGTCCACCACCCGCAGGGACTGCACATTATGTTCAAAGCCGCCCTCCATGATCTCATTGAGCACCCGCTCCCCGGCGTGGCCAAAGGGGGTATGGCCCAGGTCGTGTCCAAAGGCTGCCGCCTCGGTCAGATCCTCATTCAGGCCCAGCCCCCGGGCGATGGTCCGGGCAATGCGCATGACCTCCACCGTATGGGTCATCCGGGTGCGGTAATGGTCCCCCTCCGGCTCCAGGAACACCTGGGTCTTGTGCATCAGCCTGCGAAAGGACTTGGAATGGACGATGCGGTCAACATCCCGCTGGAAACAGGTGCGTACCTCATTTTCCGGTTCCGGGCGCAGACGCCCCCGGCTTTGAACCGCCAAGCAGGCATGCTCGCCTAAAATCAGCTTTTCCTGCTCCTCAAGCCGCTGTCGAACCGTCATACTAATCGCCCCTTTTCAGTTGTCACGGAAAGCCTGTCAGTCTGTCTGTTTCTATCTACCTCGTCATTTCAAAAAATCCTCTTTTTATTGCGGATTTTTTCTTTTTTATTTGATCCCCTTTGCCGGTTTGACGGGCACGGCCCGGAATTCCTCCCCCGCCGTCTGGGGATGGACCGTTCCGGCGGTCATATCAATGAGCCGGGCCTCAAAGGCCTCCTGCTTCTCCTCTGGGATGAGGACGGAAAGGCGCACATCGGTCCCATATTCCGTATCCAGCACCACGCCGTCAAAGGAAGCCACCTCCCGGCGAATCTGGTCGAACAGGTTGTAGCCGCAGGGGATTTCCTCCGCCACCCAGCGGCGGACCACTGAAATGCCCGCCGCATCCAGGGCCTCCTTGGCAGAGCGGGAATAGGCCCGCAGCAGGCCCCCGGCCCCCAGCAGGATGCCGCCAAAGTAGCGGGTCACCACGCAGACCACATTGGTAACTTCCTCCCGCCGGAACACCTCCAGCATGGGCTGGCCCGCAGTGCCCTGGGGCTCCCCGTCGTCAGAATAGCGCATGATGCCCCCCTCCCGGAGCAGATAGCACCAGCAGTTGTGCCGGGCGTCGTGGTATTCCTTTTTCACCGACTCAATAAAAGCTCGGGCTTCCTCCTCCGTCTCCACCGGGCACACCTGCCCAATAAAGCGGGAGCGCTTCTCCACGAACTCACTTATACTCAGGTCTGTGGGGATATAGTATTCCGTCACCGGCCCCACTCCTCTCGGGTTATGGCGTAGTACAGGCAGTTATGGATGGCCCCCAGCAGATTGGTCCTGCTGGTTTCAAGCTGATAACGGAAGCCGGACTTTTCAATGACCCGGCGGGACTTAAAATTCTCCTCATAGTGGCTGCACCAAATGCGAGTCTGGCCCTTTTCCTCAAAGCCATAGCGCAGCATCTCTCGGACCGCCTCGGGGATATATCCGTTGCCCCAGAAGGGCTTTCCGATCCAATAGCCGATCTCCAAATCCTGGCACTGCTCCTCCACGTCCGTCTTTTGCAAGCCAATGGCCCCCACGGGAAGCCCGGTTTTCTTCAGCACCACCGCCCAGTTATCCGGCCCACCCAGGGTGCTGTGAATAATCTCCAGGCTGTTTTCCACGCTGGTGTGGGGCGCCCAGCCTGCCGAGGGACCGATCTCCGGGTCCTTGGCATATTCATATAGCTGGGGCGCATCCCCGTCCTCCCAGGGACGGAGAATTAAGCGTTCGGTTTCTAATGTCATATCTCATTCCTCCCAGGGTTCTTTTTCTTCCGGCAAGGGCGGGAAGCAATAGTCCCGGACCTGGCCCAGGACGCGGGGTGTCACCACGCAGTCCACCTCAATGGAGTCGGTGTACTCCACCCGCTCCACCTTGGCCTCCCGATAGAGCAAATCCAGCAGGCCGCCCTTGTCGTAGGGCAGGTGGAGAGTCACCTGTCTGTTCCCGTTATCCAGCAAACCCCCGATGGTCTCAATCAGCCTGTCCAGCCCCTCCCCGGTCTTGGCGGAGATGGAGATGGTCTGCTCGGTGTGGGGCACTGCGTCCGGACGGTAACAGTCGGACTTATTGAACACATCCATCCGGGGCGTTTCTGCTGCCCCCAGCTGGACGATCAGGTTCTCCAC
>CAZVVH010000159.1:0-4986 GCA_964630475.1 uncultured Oscillospiraceae bacterium
AACAACTTCGGCCGTGAGAACATCACTGTCAACTGCATCTGCCCCGGCTATGTTGTCACTCCTCTGAACGAAGAGTTCTTTATCGACGCAGAGGGCAATGAGACTGCTTACTACAAGCAGCAGGCGAAGTCCACCTCTGTCCGCCGCCTGGGCACCATCGAGGAGATCGCCGGCCCCGTCCTGGCCATGTGCTCTGATTCTTTCAGCTATATGACTGGCACTTATCTGCTGGTGGATGGCGGTCAGTCCATCCCTGCGGAATAAGCGGTAAAACAGAACAATTCCAATTTTGGATGGCAGGTATGGTCACGCAAGAAAATACTGAAATCGTCCCGGCAATTTGCAAGGGGAAGCATGCCCATTTCATTGAGGGGATGATTTCCCGTTAGAAGCAGTGTTTGCTCTGTTTAAAGAAAGAGACAAAGCCCTCTTTCTTTGAATCTTGCTGGCATGATTGACAACATACCTGAGAAAGGAGTTAATTCCGATGGAATTTGAAAACATTATCTACACCGTCGATGACGGGATTGCTACCATTAAGCTGAACCGTCCCAAGGCACTGAATGCGCTGAATTCTGAGATCAACAAGGACATTATGGCCGCCATTGAGCTGGTCAAGGCCGACCCCTCTGTTCGCGTCCTGATTCTGACTGGTTCTGAGAAGGCATTTGCCGCTGGCGCAGATGTCAAGGAGATGGCGGAGGCAACTCCCCGCTATGCCCGGGAATTCTCCGGCCTGGCAATTGATATCAACAACATTCTGGAGTCCATGCCTATCCCCACCATCGCAGCTGTCTGCGGCTTCGCATTCGGCGGCGGTTTCGAGATGCCTCTGGCCTGCGACTTCCGCGTGGGCGGTCCCCGCACCGTGCTGGCATTTCCCGAGTGCGGCCTGGGCATTATCCCCGGCGCAAATGGCTGTGCCCGCGCCACCGCTCTGGTTGGCGCCGCCAAGGCCAAGGAGCTGGTCATGTTGTCCGACCCTGCCCACCCCATCACTGGCAAGGAAGCCTATGACATGGGCCTGCTGAACTGGTATGTCACCGGCAATGCGGAGCTGGACGCTGCCGCTGCGGACGCAAAGCGCGCAGTAAAGACCGCCAAGAAGATGGGCGCCAACAATGTGGACGAGCTGAAGGCTGCTGCAAAGGTTGCTGATACCGCCGCGTCTAAGGCTGAGTTCGACGCCATCTATGGCAAGGCTGTTGAGATCGCAAACCGCCTGAAGGCCCGCCCCGCCTGCGCTCTGGCTTCCGCCAAGATCGCCATCAATAAGGCCGCCATCGAGACGGTTGCCGCCGGCAAGGCCACGGAAACCACCGAGTTCACCCTGCTGTTCAACACCCACGATCAGAAGGAAGGCATGGCCGCGATGATCGAGAAGCGCCCCGCCGTTTTCACCAACAACTGAGATTGATTTTTGCTGCTGCTGACAGCGTGGCTGCTATGATCGAAAAGGGTCCCGCTGCTTTCGTGGGCAACAAATTTAGAAAGCACCGGCATTTGCCTGAGAGAGGCGCTCTCGGGCGGCGCATTTATGCGGTGCCTATCTGATCAAAAGCATGGCTTTTATCAGATATTAGTTATGAAATCCGGGAAGAAATTCCCAAAAAAATAATTTTTAGGAGGAACACTACAATGGCTATTGAAATCATCGCCGTTCTGGGCGCTGGCCAGATGGGTTCCGGCATCGCTCAGATCGCCGCTACCAAGGGCTACAAGGTCATCATGCGCGACATCAAGCAGGAGTTCTGCGACAAGGGTGTCAACACCATTAAGAAGGGCCTGGACCGTCAGGTCGCTAAGGGAAAGACCACTCAGGAGGCCGCTGACGCCATCCTGGCTAACATCACCACCTGCGTGGACCTGGCTGATGTTGCTCCCGCTGACTTCGTGATCGAGGCTGTTCCCGAGATCATGAGCCTGAAGCAGGACACCTTCAAGCAGCTGGGCGAGATCTGCAAGCCCGACGCGATCCTGTGCACCAACACCTCTTCCATGTCCATCACCGAGATCACCGGCGGCTGCAAGAACCCCGAGCGCTGCATGGGCATGCACTTCTTCAGCCCTGTCTATGCCATGAAGCTGGTGGAGATGATCAAGGCTGAGGCTACCTCCGAAGCGACCGTGGCTGCAGTCCGTGAGGTTTCCGAGAAGATGGGCAAGGTTCCCGTTCTGTGCCAGACCGACACTCCGGGCTTTATCGTCAACCGCTGCCTGTTCGCCTTTATGCTGGAGGCTGTCCATGAGTATGAGGACGGCGTCGCCACCATTGAGGACATCGACACCGCCATCAAGCTGGGCCTGAATCACCCCATGGGTCCCTTCGAGATGATGGACCTGTCCGGCCTGGATACCTTCCCCCATGTCACCGAGATTCTGGAGAAGCTGCCTGTTACCACTTGGGCTGCTCCTGAGGCTGTTAAGGCCAAGATTGCTGAGGGTAAGTTTGGCCGTAAGTCCGGCGAGGGCTGGTACAAGTACAACTAATCGGCACCGTTCCGATTGGATCTTCTCTTAATTAATCTAATTTTCTAAGGATGTGTTTACAATGGCTAAGACCATTATTACCGCCGCTCTGACCGGCGCGATCACCCCTCATGGCTATGACGTGCCTGAGACTCCCGAAGCAATTGCAAAGTGCGCTTACGAGTGCTGGCAGGCCGGCGCTTCCGTGGTGCATCTGCACATGCGTGACGATCAGGGCGCTGGCGTTATGGATCCTGTGAAGTTCTATCAGACCATCAGCATCCTGCGCAACGAATATCCTGACTGCGATGTCATCGTGAACTGCACCTCCTCCGGTGATAACCGCGTTTCCGATGACTCCCCCTACGGCAATGCTGTCCGCGTTCTGCATCATGCAAACGTTCCCGGCATTGAGATGGGCACCTTCGATGCCGGCTCCTTCAACTGGGGCATCCCCGGCGGCGTGTTCCATAACTCTCCCTCCATGCTGACCGACCTGGGCTATCTTTACCAGGAGCGGGGCATCAAGCCCGAGTTCGAGATCTTCGATCTGGGCATGCTGCGTGCGGTTGGCGTGTATTGGAAGAAGGGTATTGTCAAAGCGCCTCTGCACTTCCAGTTCTGCCTGGGTGTTGTGGGCGGCCTGGCCGCTACTCCCCACGATCTGCAGCTGCTGATCGATGAGATGGTTATGATGCAGGGCCGCGGCGATCTGCCTCAGGAGTGCACCTGGTCCGCATTCGGCATCGGCAAGGGCCATCTGCCTGTCATGTTTGCTGCCCTGGCAAACGGCGGCTCCATCCGTGTGGGCATGGAGGACAACGTTGTCTATGGCCGTACTGCTGACGGCAAGAAGATCATGGCTACCAACCTGATGCTGGTTCAGCGCGCTGCCAGAGCCGTTGAGGCTTATGGCAACGAGGTTGCTACCCCCGCTGAGGCCCGTGAGATTCTGGGCCTGAAGCCCCTGGATCTGGCTGCCACTCAGGCCGCTCTGGCCCAGGTCACCCTGGAGCAGCTGGAGGCCAAGAAGGCCGAGGCTGCTGAGAAGTATGGCACCACCTACTTCGCGGCAAAGGGCATGGGCTAATCTTGGTTCCACGCTGACTGATTCATTATGGCCGCAGGATAAACCTGCGGCCATATCTGCATCGGCATATGACCATTTGCAAAAGGGCAATACGAAGAACTGCATGAGACGGCTTTTGTGGCAAATGGCCACAAAAGGGAAGCACCGTTAGGCGGTTCCTTCTTCCTAAAACCGAACGGTTTTAGGAAGAAGCAGGATTAGGATGATGTAATCTGTTATCAAGCATGATTCTATATGAAAATGAACTTGACTATTTTGACATGAGTTGCTACAATTATTTAAGGATATCTAGAGATTTATGTGTCTGATATCAAACCAATTCACAATGGTTCGCTGAAGGTTGGATGATGCACGATGTTTACTTATCCTGAGTTTATGTTTTGAGGTGAAACACATGAAAGTAGATGAAATTAAAACCGTAGCCGGTATTGGCGGCGGCGTGATCGGCGGCAGCTGGGCCGTTCTCTTTGCAATGAAGGGCTATCCCGTGTATCTGTATGATATCAATGACGACTGCATTGCAAATGATAAGAAGACAATCGAAAAGAATCTGGCATTTTTGGCAGAGACCGGTGCAATCGAGGACGTTGATGCTGTCAGCGCCCGCATTCATTATACAACCAGCATGGAAGAGGCTGTTAAGAACGCTCAGTTCATCCAGGAGAGCGGCCCCGAAAGACTGCCCATCAAGCACAGCATGCTGGCATCCGTCGAGGAGTTTGCTCCGGTGGACGCAATTATCGCCACTTCTGCTTCCGGCCTGCCTCTGGGCCAGATCACAGAGAATGCCGTTCATCCTGAGCGCTGCGTAGGCGGCCATCCCTACAATCCCCCTCATCTGATTCCTCTGGTGGAGATCACCAAGACCGAGAGAACCGATCCCGCCAACGTTGCACTGGCCAAGGAATTCTATCAGAAGCTGGGCAAGGAGCCTGTGGTTTTGCAGAAGGACTGCCCGGGCTACATCTGCAACCGGCTGCAGCTGGCTGTGTTCCGTGAGATGGTGGATCTGGTGGAGCGTGGCGTCTGCACTGTGGAAGAGGCTGATAAGGCTCTGACCTTTGGACCCGCCATCCGCTGGGCAATCTTCGGCCACAACATGATTATGCAGCTGGGCAACAAGGACGGCCTTGCGGGCATGATGGATATGCTGGACGGCGGCTTCAACCTCTGCGGCGACATTGCAAACTGGACCAAGATCCCCGCTACTTATAAGGAGAAGGGCCAGGCTGGTGTTGATGAGGAGATGCGGAACTTCTCCGATGAAATCGGCCATACCAACGAGGAGTGCATCGAGTACAGAGATAAGATGCTGATCGAGATCCTGAAGCTCCATCACAAGTTCTAATAGGAACAACATCTGATGAAAAGCAGTTCGTTAGGAAATTGCTGCTTTTAGATGGAAAGGGAATTTGTATAAAAATTTC
>CAZVVH010000160.1:0-4978 GCA_964630475.1 uncultured Oscillospiraceae bacterium
ACCAAGTCAAACCTCGTTTCTGCTGCCGAAAAGCCGGCATACTGCTTTGATTATACTGATTCCGCTGGGGAATGTCAACGGCTTGGGCACGCAGAAACGGCGGGAACCATCCCCGGTTCCCGCCGCATCACTTTAATTGTTTTACTCGGCCTGGATATTGCGCACCGTTTCACCGGGCATCAGCTCAAAGGGCACGATCTCATTGACCGGAGCCGTCCCATTTTCCAGGGAGTCGATCAGCGCATCCACGCTCCGCCGGGCCAGCTGCTCCGCATTCTGGCGGATGGTGGCCAGCCGGGGGCAGTAGTAACCGGAAATATCCGTGCCATCGTAGCCGATGATAGAGACATCATCAGGCACCCGCAGGTTCCGGTCCTGCATGGCCCGGATAGAACCAATGGCCATAACGTCGGACTGGGCAAACACCGCGGTCAGCTCCGGCATACGATCCAGCATCACATTCATGGCCTCGTAAGCGCTGGAGTAGGAGTGCTGCGCGGTCAGATACTGGCGATCAAAGTCGAAAGCAATCCCCGCCCGATGGCAGGCGTTCATGGCACCCTCATAGCGCTGGCGGGCGGTACTGGAGGTGGTCAGATCGCCGCCCAGGATGGCAATATGCTTATGCCCGTTCTTAATCAGATAGGACATGGCACAGTCTGCACCGGCCACATTGTCCGTATAGATGTTGGATAGATTGGGGAAGCCGCACTCCGCCGCCGTCTTGGTGACGAACACGCTGGGAACATCGATCCCAGCAAACCCGTCCCGGAAACTGCCTATGGAGCCGCCCAGGAAGATCAGCGCCAGCGGCTTACGCTCACGGCAAAGCTGGCGGGCCTCCTCCACTTCGTTGGCCCCTTGGTCCAGGTAGTAGAACATGGAGCTGTAACCCTTTTCCTTCAGGCGGATCTGCATCTCCTCCAGAATGCTGGAAAACAGGACGTTGAACATACCCTTCACAGTTCGGTTGATCATAATGGTGACGTTATTGCTGGAGGGCTGCTTCAAATGCCGCGCGTTGTTGTTGGGCGTAAAGTTATGTGCTTTCAGCACTTCCTGAATCTTAGCTCTGGCCTCAGGGCTTACGTCAGGTCGATTATTCAGCACACGGGACACGGTTGCCACCGCGTATCCGGACTCCCGTGCTATGTCTTTGATGGTCATGCTAGTTGATTCCTTTCCGAATGTCCCCTCTTCTTACCTTTCTTTCTCAATTCCGGGGCATCATATGTATACACGCATTTTACAACAACTTCCTCCACATTTCAATAGAAAAATTCATTTTTTCTCGCAAGGAAACGATATCGGAAATAACTTTCAGGTTAAAAAATTCCCTTTTTATATTTTTCCATCCTTCTTTATTCGGTTTTTCGCCAAAAAGTCTACAAAAGGATACAAATCAATCCGCCGGAGCCTTCATTGATGATTTTTTGTAAGGTCTCCCTCAGCTTATACCGGGCGTCCTCCGGCAGGCGGTAAAGCTTCTCATGCAGATCCTCGCTGACCAGGTCGTGAAAAGACTTTCCGAAGATGTTGGTCTGCCAAATGTTCTTTGGCTCTGTCTCAAACTCCTGCATCAGGTAATTGACCATCTCCTCCGACTGCTTCTCGCTGCCTACCACCGGAGAGATCACCGTCTGTACATCGGCCCGTATCATGTGCCTGAGGCGGAACATACCGATGGAAGCAGAGAAAGCTCCGCCCGGCGGCCCCGCTTCCTTCTCACCTGCACCCCTCTGCTCTCCGCCCCATTCAGGGTCACGGTCAAGTGGAGGCCTCCTTGGCCGCTGACCTCTACCCGGCGTACCAGGCCTTCGATCAGGCAGCCGGGCAATTCCGAAGGGAACTGCAAGGCCTGACAGATCTGCTCAAGGGTGGGAATGGCCGCCCCTGGCGCTCCTTCCGTCTGGCGCAGCGCCCCCTTCAGCCGAATCTCCTCCGCCTCCAGCTCCTTGCTCTTCCTGCCAAAATCCCCGGCGGAGATTTCCCCATCCAGCCGCAGCTCCAGCAGCCGCTCCTTCCGCTCCCGGGTACGGGCCAAGGCGGCTTCCAGCCTCTTTTGCTCCCCGCTCTCCCGCCCCTGCTGATGCAGGGCCTGATAGAGCTGCTCCAGCTCCAGGGCGATGGACTCCCTGTCCGGCTTTGATTCCTCCAGCACCAAGCGCACCGCCTGATCCAGCTCGTCCCCATAGATCACCGGCTGGTCGCAGCCCTTCTCCGCATCCCGGCCATACTTTTGATAGATGGCACACATCCACACCTCCCGGTTCCCGGAAGGATACCGGTACATACTCCGGTAATACAAGCTCTGGTGTCTGGAGCAAAAGATCCGCCCCGAATAGGGATAGCGGTTCTGAGCCTTGACCCGGTCCTGGCCCGCCTGCCTTTCCCCCCGGCTTTTCAGCTTGGCGTTGGCCGCCTCCCAGACCGCCTCAGAGACAATGGGCGGAACGGTGTCCTCCGCCTTATACAACAGCCAATCCTCTTGGGCAAACACTTGCTTTTGTCCGCCTTTGGGCAGGAATAGGGGCCTGGCGCTGGTCTTTCGGGCGCAGTAAAAGCCCTTGTACTTCGGATTGGTCAGAATGGACCGGAGGGTGCTGTAGGAAAAGGGTTTCCCATTCCGATTGAGAATTCCCTCTGCCGCCAGTCCTGCGGAAATTTTCCGCAGCCCCGCGTCGGTATAGGCGTATTCCTCAAAAATCCGCCGCACAATTTGGGCCTCCTCCGGGCAGAGCTTCAGCGTTCCCTTCTCCTTGGTATAGCCCCAGATGGCACTGTTTCCCAGCACCACCCCCTTTTCCTGGGAGCAACGAAAGCCGTAGCGCACCCGCTCAGACAGCTTCCGCACTTCGTCCTGGGCGATGGAGGAGAGGATGGTCAGCCGCAGCTCCCCGTCTGCCGCCAGGGTGTTGATATTGTCGTTTTCGAAGAACACCCCCACCCCAGCGGCGAACAGCTCCCGGGTGTAACCGATGGAGTCCAGGGTGTTTCTGGCAAAGCGGGAGATCTCCTTGGTGATCAGCAGGTCAAACTCTCCAGCCTTGGCATCGGCAATCATCCTCAGGAACTGTTCCCGGTGCAGGGCGCTGGTGCCGGTGATCCCCTCGTCCACATAGCCTCTGACATAGGTCCAGTTGGAGGTACTTCGGATGAGATGCTCATAATAGTCAATCTGATTATCCAGCGAATGGAGCTGGGCGTCCTTTTCAGAGGACACCCGGGCATAATAGGCCACCCGGATGGGCATTTCATAGATGGATTTTGCCTGCTTATAGGCTTCCAGCAGTTCATAAATAGTCATCGTTCACACCCCTTATTAAAATCAAAGAGCGCCCGCTTGGGGCGCTCTTTTCAGCCATTGGCTCGGAGGATCCGGGCAGTCAGCTGCTCCCGCACCCCTTCATAGAGTTCTCTGGACACCAGCTTTTGCTGGTGCAACACCTCATTGGCCGCCAGCGCCATTTGAAGCTCCATATTGCTCATCTGCATCCCTCCGCTCCATTACTATGTGGAGGTTGTCCGAATGATTCCTGAAAAAGGGGCGGAAAAAGGGCGCCGCTCACGCAGCGCCCAAAAAGATACAATTTAGGACAAATTACTCCTGAACCATGCAGCCCACAGTCTCGGGAACGATCAGCTTAGCGCCGGTCTTGGAAACAACTTCCTCAACGGTGACGCCGGGGGCGATCTCCAGCAGGACAGGGCCGTCAGCGGTGATCTTGATCACAGCCAGTTCGGAGACAATATAGTCGATGCAGTGATAGCCAGTCAGCGGCATATTGGTTCTTTGAACAATCTTGGGGTTGCCAGCCTTATCGCAATGAGTGGTCATAACGATGGTGGTCTTGGAGCCGGTCACCAGATCCATAGCGCCGCCCATACCAGCCGCGGTCTTGCCGGGGATCATCCAGTTAGCCAGGTTGCCTTCTGCGTCAACCTCGTAAGCACCCAGAACAGTGGCGTCAATATGGCCGCCGCGGATGAAGCCGAAGGAGCGGAAGGAGTCAAAGCAGGAGCCGCCAACGCGCAGGACGGAGGGCTTACCGCCAGCGTCAACCACGTTGGGATCCGCATACTCGCCTTCCTTCGGTGCGCCGGTCAGGCCCACAACGCCGTTCTCGGAGTCCACCCAGACATCCACGCCCTCAGGCAGATAATCCAGGCACTTGGTGGGCATACCGATACCCAGGTTCACAACGTCGCCGTCCTTGAACAGGCGAGCAGTTCTGTAAGCAATCAAATCTTTACCAGTCAGAGCCATTTCTAGTACCTCCTTAAGCTTCAATCAGTGCGCGACCCTGCACAACTGCGTCAACAACGAAGCCGGGGGTCATAATCTGGTCGGGATCCAGCTCGCCTACCTCAACGATCTCCTCCGCCTCAACAATCACGTGATCGGCAGCGGTGGCAAACACCTCGTTGAAGTTGCGGGAGGTGCGGCGATAGACAACGTTGCCCATCTTATCAGCCTTCCATGCATGAACGAAGCAGACATCGCCATGCAGGGGCAGCTCCAGAATGAAGCGCTTCTTAGTGGGGTCAGGAACGATCTCGCCCTCCAGGAATACGAACTTGCCGGCTTCCTCGTCCCACTCGACAACCTGCTTGCCATCCATCATGGGGGTGTACAGACCGGTGGGGGTCAGAACGCCGCCAATGCCGGCGCCGCCAGCACGAACCTTCTCGCACAGAGAACCCTGGGGAACGAAGGTCAGCTTGATCTCACCGGAAACGACCTTCTCAACAGCAACCTTGTTGTTGCCGATGTGAGAAGCAGTGATCTTCTTGATAACGTCTGCGTCAACCAGCTTGCCAATACCGCGATGAGGCACGGAGGTGTTGTTGGAGATAATGCTGATGTCCTTGATGCCGGCAGCGATCAGGCCCTCGATCAGGGTCTCAGAAACACCAACATTAACGAAACCAGGAAGAAGGACTGTCATGCCGTCGAAGCAGTACTTTGCAATGGCTT
>CAZVVH010000161.1:0-4936 GCA_964630475.1 uncultured Oscillospiraceae bacterium
TATCAAAAAAGCCGGAAATATGGAAGGGCATTTTTGCCGCTTTCCGGCCTATTTTTGCCGTTTTCCGGCCTATTTTGGGGTTTAAAAAACGCAGCGGCTGCGTTCCGCTGCGTTTTTAAAGGCACTGTTCCGCTTTGCAGTTTATAGGAAGGTTGGAGGGGTATCGGTTGCATCTGTGAGTTTGAGAGAGAGTTTTGGAACAGTTAGCTTGCCTTAACTGTCTATATGTTAGCATATCCTAACTCTCTTGTCAAGCCCTTTTTCAAATTTTTTCTATTTTTTTCTTTCACGCGGCTTTTTATTCCTCCAATCCAAAAAATCCTGCAAGGTATACTGATTCACATAATCATTGATGGCCCGGTCCATCCCCTCCCAGAACCACAGGGTATCGCACTGGTCGCTGTGCTCGCACTGGTTAAACTCACCCTTCAGGCAGTTGATCGGGGCAAGGCTGCCCTCCACCGCCCGGAGCATCTCACCGATGCTGTATTCCGCCGGAGACCGGGTCAGCATATAGCCGCCCAGGGCGCCGCGGACGCTTTTCAGATAACCGGTTTTATTCAGTTTTAAGATAATCTGCTCCAGATATTTTACACTGATGTTCTGCCGGCCGGAGATCTCCTTCAACGAGACCACGGCCCCCTCCCCCTGCTGGGCAATATCCAGCATCAGGCGCAGCGCATAGCGGCTTTGGGACGAAATTTTCATTTTGAATCAACTCCGCCCTTATTTTACCTGTTTCCCTCGGAAAAGGCAATACAAAAAAGCCTTATAATCCTATATTTTTTATAGGATTTTTTCAAAAGCTATTGACAATCATTCCCTTGTGTGCAATACTAGCAGGTGCGAAAGCCAGCCCCAGCGGTTTGGCAGTTTTTAAACCACCATATCCTAGTATTTCACTCGGATTTATTTGTTATAAAGGAGAAGGTTGCATGGCACAAGAGATTTTAAATGTAAATCAGCTGTCCGTTGGAGTTGAGGATAAGCAGATTCTGCACACAGTTGATTTGAAGATGAATGCCGGCGAGACCCATGTTCTTATGGGCCCCAACGGCGCAGGAAAGTCCACTCTGGGCTACGCCCTAATGGGCAACCCCAAATATCAGGTTTTGAACGGCAGCGTTACCTTTAACGGGGAGGACCTGCTGGCCAAGGACGTGGCCCAGCGAGCCAAGGCCGGACTTTTCCTGTCCTTCCAGAACCCCATTGAGGTTCCCGGTATCACCCTGGCGAACTTCATCCGCTCCGCCTACGAGCAGCAGGGCAATAAGATCAGCCTCTACAAGTTCCGCAAGCTGCTGCGCAAGCAGATGGAGTTCCTGCAGATGGACGAGGACTATATGAACCGTGACCTGAACGTGGGCTTCTCCGGCGGTGAGAAAAAGAAGGCGGAGATTCTCCAGCTGCTGATGCTCCACCCCAGCCTGGCCATTCTGGACGAAACCGACTCCGGTCTGGACGTGGACGCAGTCAAGACGGTGTCCATGGGGGTTCAGGAGTATCAGAAGAACCAGAACGGCGCCCTGCTGATCATCACCCATAGCACCCGCATTCTGGAGGCCCTCCATGTGGATTACACCCACATTTTAATCAACGGCAGAATTGTGGCCACCGGAGGTGCCAGCCTGATTGACGAGATCAACGAGAACGGCTTTGAGCGGTTCCTGAACCAGTGAGGGACAATATATGGCAGAGAACGAAAAGACCGTCGTGGCGGACGTTGACCGCAGCATTTACGATTTCAGAGACGAATCCAGGGATTCCTACCGGATCGAAAGCGGCCTAACCCCCGAGATCGTGGAAAAGATCTCTGAGGAGAAGCACGACCCCGACTGGATGCGGGAATTCCGCTTAAAATCCCTGGATATCTACAACAACACTCCCATGGTGGACTGGGGGCCGGACATTGACGGGCTGGACATGGCGAATATCGTCACCTATGTCCGCCCAAACACCTCCATGCGGGGCAAGTGGAGCGAGGTTCCCGAGGAGATCAAGCAGACCTTTGAGCGGCTGGGCATCCCCCAGGCGGAGCGGGAGTCCCTGGCCGGCGTAGGTGCCCAGTATGACAGCGAGCTGGTCTACCACAACGTCCGGGAGGACGTGGCGAAGCAGGGCGTCATTTACACCGATATGGAAAGCGCCCTGACCGGGGACTATGCCGATATGGTAAAGAGCCACTTTATGAAGCTGGTTCCCCCCACCGACCACAAGTTTGCCGCCCTCCACGGTGCGGTTTGGTCCGGCGGCTCCTTTGTGTATGTACCGCCCTATGTAGAGGTCTCCATCCCCCTGCAGAGCTATTTCCGCCTGAATGCCCCGGGCGCAGGCCAGTTTGAGCACACCTTAATTATTGTGGATGAGGGAGCCAGCCTTCACTTTATTGAGGGCTGCTCCGCGCCCAAATATAATGTGGCCAACCTGCACGCAGGCTGTGTGGAGCTGTTTGTGGGCAAGAATGCCAAGCTGCGCTATTCCACCATTGAAAACTGGTCCAAGAACATGTACAACCTGAACACCAAGCGGGCGATTGTGGCAGAGGGCGGAAGCGTGGAATGGGTCTCCGGCTCCTTTGGCAGCCACGTCAGCTATCTGTACCCCATGAGCATTCTGAACGGCGCCCGCTCCAAGTGCGAATTCACCGGCATTACCTTCGCAGGCAAGGGCCAAAATTTGGACACCGGCCTGAAGGTGGTCCACAACGCACCGGAAACCAGCAGCCATGTCACCACCCGCTCCATCTCCAAAGACGGCGGCATCAGCACCTTCCGCAGCTCTGTGGTGGTCACCCCCAAGGCCAAGAAGGCAAAATCCAGCGTCAGCTGTCAGTCCCTGATGGTGGACGACATCTCCCGCTCTGACACCATCCCGGCCATGGACATCCGCACCAACGATGCGGACGTGGGCCACGAAGCCACCATTGGCCGCATCAGCGACGACGCCGTTTTCTATCTGATGGCCCGGGGCATCCCCGAGGAGGACGCCCGCGCCATGATCGTCAGCGGCTTTGCGGACAACGTCAGCAAGGAGCTGCCCCTGGAGTACGCAGTGGAGATGAACAACTTGATCCGCCTGGAGATGAAGGGCGGCATTGGCTAAGGAGATGACCGAGAATATAATGGAAGCATTTGATATGATTGTAAACAGCCTGCCGGTGAAAACCTGGAATCATCTTCACATGAATGAGACCTCCGTCCCCCAGGTGGCGGTTCACGGCAAGGGAGCGGTCACCGTCTCCGGAGGCCTGTCTCTGACCCTGGCTGAGAATCCCCGGCAATTTGAAACCATCCCCACCGGCAACGGGAAGGACGTGGACGTCCTTCTGTCCAGGGCCGGTGTGAAAGCCGACGCCCTGGTAATCACCCCTGGCGGAGAGCCGGAACCTACCCGCCTGACCTTTTCCTATCAGGATGGGGACGCCGCCGCCAATCAGCTGCTGGTGACCCTGGGCGAAGGCAGCACCGCCACCGTCCTGATGGATTACACTTCTCCCCTGTCCGCCGCCGGCCTGGGCGTGGTGCAGATAAAAATCTACGCGGAGAAAAACGCCACCCTGCGCCTGGTGCAGGTACAGCGGGTGGGCAGCGGCTTCACCTTTTTCAACGACATCGGCGCTTTCTGTCAGGAGGGCGCCCGGGTGGAGCTGACCCAGCTGGTGCTCTCCGGGGAAAAGAGCTATACTGGCTGTGAAGTGAAGCTGGAGGGCAATCAGAGCAGCATGAACGCGGATGTGGCCTACGCCCTGGCCCAGCGGGAAAAGCTGGATATGAACTACGTGGTCCGCCACATCGGCAAGCAGACAAACAGCAGCATCAACGCCGCTGGCTCCCTGCGGGATCGGAGCGCCAAGCTGTTTCGGGGCACCATTGACTTCCTCAATGGCTCTGCCGGTTCCGTAGGCAATGAAAAGGAGGAGGTTCTGCTGATTGACGAGGAGACCGTCAATCAGACCATCCCTCTGATCCTCTGCGCGGAGGAGGATGTGGAGGGCAACCACGGCGCCAGCATCGGCAAGCCGGATGAAGAGGTCCTCTTCTACCTGGCCTCCCGGGGCATTCCCGAGGCGGAGGCCTATGATCTGCTGACCCGGGCCAAGCTGGACGCGGTGGCGGGTAAAATCTGCGACAGTGCCTTCCGTCAGGAAGTGTTGGACTACATCAAAGGCGGTGCTGATGATGTCTGATTTACAAAGCAAGATCGCGGAATACCGGAAGGATTTTCCCATCCTGGCAAACAGCGACCTGGTCTATCTGGACAATTCGGCCACGACCCAGCGCCCCATTCAGGTGCTGGAGGCCGAAAAGCAGTTTTATGAAACCAAAAACGCCAACCCCTTCCGGGGGGTTTATGAGCTGAGCGAGATTTGCACCCAGGCCTATGAATCCGCCCGGGCTGCCGTGGCCGGATTTATCCATGCCAGGGAGCCGGAGGAGATCATCTTCACCCGCAACGCCAGCGAGAGCCTGAACCTGGTGGCTTACAGCTACGGCCTGGAGTTTTTGAAGCCCGGCGACGAAATTGTGGTCTCGGTCATGGAGCATCACTCCAACTTCCTCCCCTGGAAGATGGTGGCTCAGCGAACCGGCGCCACCCTGGTGAAGCTGGAGCCTACCCCGGAAGGGGAACTGACCGAGGAGATTTTAAAGGGCGTGCTCAACGAGCACACCAGGCTGGTGGCGCTGACCCAGGTTTCCAATGTGCTGGGCCGGGTCAATGATTTGAAGCGGATCGCGGAGCTGGTCCATGACGTAGGCGGAATTCTGGTGGCGGACGGCGCCCAGAGCGTCCCCCATATGCCCGTGGACGTGGTGGACCTGGACGTGGATTTTCTCGCCTTTTCCGGTCACAAGATGCTGGCCCCCACCGGCGTAGGCGTGCTCTACGGCAAGCGGGCGCTGCTGGAAAAGATGCCTCCCTTCCTGCGGGGCGGCGA
>CAZVVH010000162.1:0-4935 GCA_964630475.1 uncultured Oscillospiraceae bacterium
ATGTGCCTTGGATTCGTTCCTTCTCAGCCTGCAAACGTGCACTGCAGCAGGCTGTGCCGTAGCGAGTGGCCACCTTTTGGCGGCACGAGTTGCTTAAGTTCGAGAAAATGCTTGCATTGTCGAGAGAGCTTGTCGAGTGTTTCGACAAGCTCGATAACGGCGGGGGAATTGTGCATATTTATGCCCCGGAAACGGGAAAGTTATGGCGAAAAAGCGAGTTTACAATTTCATCCGCCCATGATATCATAATGAAAACCTGATTTTGGAAGGAGGGAGAGAATGAGCTATTCCTTCTTTGCGCTGATTTCCCGGATGAAATATATTGACCGCTGGGCCTTAATGCGCAACACGGATACGGAGAACATTCAGGAGCACTCCCATATGGTGGCGGTGCTGGCGCACTGCCTGGCTGTGATCGAGAACCGCTATTACGGCGGTCTGGTGGATGTGGGGCAGGTGGCCCTGGCGGCCTTGTATCACGACGCCACCGAGATCATCACCGGCGATATGCCCACGCCCATCAAATATTATAATTCCCAGCTGCGGGACGCCTATCAGGACGTGGAGCACATGGCGGAGCAGAAGCTTCTTTCCATGCTGCCGGAGGACCTGCGGACGGACTATGAGGACCTGCTGATTTCCCCGGATGAGGATATTCGCCGGCTGGTCAAGGCGGCGGATAAGCTGTCTGCTTATTTAAAATGTGTGGAAGAGATCAAGGCGGGCAACGCAGAGTTCCGCAAGGCCAAGGAGCAGACCTGGGAGGCTCTGCGGGCAAAGCGCTTCCCGGCGCTGGACTATTTTATGGAGCATTTCCTGCCCAGCTTTGAACTGACGCTGGACGAGCTGGAATGATTTCAAATGATATTTTAAAGGATAAGGAGAACCAATATGAGAGCAATTGTTTCTGTTGTCGGCAAGGACCGGGTGGGTATCATTGCCTCCGTCTGCCAGCTGCTGAGCAGCTATCGGGTCAACGTGCTGGATATCAGCCAGACCATCCTCCAGGATTATTTCACCATGATTATGATCGTGGATGCAAAGGAAGCGACAGTGCCCTTTGCCGATCTGGTCACCGCCCTGGAGAAGGCCGGCGATGAGATGAACATGGCCATCCATGTGCAGCGGGAAGAGATTTTCAACGCCATGCACCGCATTTGAGTAGGAGGCTCCAGATTCATGCTTTCCAATTCTGAAATCCTACAGACCATTGAGATGATCAGCCAGCAGCATCTGGATATCCGCACCATCACCATGGGGATTTCCCTGCTGTCCTGCTGTGACCCCGATCCCAAGATGGCCTGCCAAAAAATCTATGACAAGATCACCCTGCGGGCGGAGAAGCTGGTGGCCACCGGCGAGGCCATCGAGCGGGAATACGGAATTCCCATTGTCAACAAGCGGATCTCTGTTACCCCCATTGCCCTGGTGGCAGGGGCCAGCGAGACCAATGACTATGTCTGCTTTGCCCAGGCTCTGGACCGGGCAGCCAAAACCACTGGCGTCAACTTTATCGGAGGCTATTCCGCCCTGGTGCAGAAGGGGATGACCATTGGGGACCGCCGCCTGATTGCCTCCATTCCTGAGGCCCTGGCAACCACTGACCTGGTTTGCTCTTCGGTCAACGTAGGCTCCACCCGGGCCGGTATCAATATGGACGCAGTGAAGCTGATGGGCCGGACCATCAAGGAGACGGCCCGCCTGACTGCGAACACCGATGGTTTCGGCTGTGCCAAGCTGGTGGTGTTCTGCAACGCCGTGGAGGACAATCCCTTTATGGCTGGTGCATTCCACGGCGTAGGTGAGGCGGAGACGGTAATTAATGTGGGCGTCTCCGGCCCCGGCGTGGTCTGCCATGCTCTGGAGTCCGTCAAGGGCAAGCCCTTTGACGTGCTGGCGGAGACGGTGAAAAAGACCGCCTTCCGCATTACCCGGATGGGCCAGATGGTGGCCCAGGAGGCCTCCCGCCGCCTGGATGTGCCTTTTGGCATTGTGGACCTGTCCTTGGCGCCGACCCCTGCCGTTGGAGACTCTGTGGCCCGGATTCTGGAGAGCATGGGCCTGTCCGCCTGCGGCATCCACGGTACCACCGCCGCACTGGCCCTGCTGAACGACGCCGTGAAAAAGGGCGGCGTCATGGCATCCTCCCACGTGGGCGGCCTGTCCGGTGCCTTTATTCCCGTGTCTGAGGACGAGGGGATGATCGCGGCGGCCCAGTCCGGTGCGCTGTGCCTGGACAAGCTGGAGGCCATGACCTGCGTTTGCTCTGTGGGCCTGGATATGATTGCGGTTCCCGGCAGCACCACCGCCGAGACCATCGCCGCCATTATTGCGGACGAAGCCGCCATTGGCATGGTGAACAACAAGACCACCGCCGTCCGCATTATCCCGGCTCCGGGCAAGCAGGTGGGAGATACTGTGGAGATGGGGGGGCTGCTTGGCTCTGCGCCTGTCATGTCTGTGCATGAGGGGGACTCCGCTCCCTTTATCAACCGGGGCGGCCGGATTCCCGCGCCCCTGCACTCTTTGAAAAATTAATCTGCGAAATAAGCAAACAGGCTGTAGAAAAAGACGCTTTTGAAAATTTAGCCTGCAAGAGCCTGGCAGAGTTCCGCCGGCTTGCTGACGGAAACAAGTGAAATGAGAAAAAATCCAAGGACCTGTTGCCTGTCCTTGGATTTTTCCTTATGCATGGATGGTTTCTGTTATTGCCCGCTTTCCTTGGGGACAAACATAATGTCCCGGTCCACATTGGTGGAGATTCCGGCGATCTGTCCTTCATAGGTGTACTGCCAGATGGAAAAGGCCAGGCTGAAGGAGGGGCGGCTGGCGGGCTGGCTGAGCCAGGAGTCATAATTCGACAAGCTGGACATATCATAGGTGTCCTCCCCCAGGGAGCGGTAAAAGTAAATTCCTGCGTCATAGCCTGACCCTTCGATGGTGGAACAAAAGGTCTCGGCGCACTGGGTTAGGGTGGAGTGATCCATGGTGGCCGAGCGGGAGCCGGAGTTGGTGTCCAGCTCCCAGTCGTAGTAGATCGGCAGATCCAGCGCAAAGCCGTCCAGGGCCTCCAGGGCCAGCTCGGCTTCCTCCCTGGCCTCTTCCGGGTTCACCGCCTGGGAATAGAAGTAGGCGCCTACCAGCAGACCGTTATCCCGGGCCTCCTGTAGGTTTTTCAGGCAAAGCTCATCCTTACAGATCTCGCCCAAGGAGTAGCCCCGCCAGCCCAGCCGAACAATGGCAAAGGAGATTCCGTCCTGAGCTGCCGCCGTCCAGTCGATCTCCCCCTGATGGCTGGATACGTCGATGCCGGCCAGGGAGGTGTAGGTCTCATCCTCATAGGAGATGGTCCCGTCCGGGTTATCGATGAAGTTTTCGTTGTCATAAGGGCAATAGGAGAGCGCAGGGGTATGTACCGCCGGAGGCTCCTCCGCACCCCTTTGGCGGCTCTGCTGGAGTGAATTCCACAGCTTTGGCACGATGGCGGCAATGCCGGTCAGGAGAAGGAGGGCCAGGATCACATAGCCGCCCAGGGAGCCTTTTGCGCCTGTCCTTTTGCGGCGCTTGGTTTGCCGCCGGTTGGCAGGAACGGTTCGCCGTGGAGTTTTCTTCTTTGTGGCGGGCAAGCGGAGCCCTCCTTTCCAACTGATATTTTTGACAGTATACTCGATTTTTCTGCAAATGTCAAAACCGCCCGATTTGCACAGGAAATCTGTACAAAAAGGGCGGTTTGTCAGACTTAATCGCCAAATTGGTCCTCATAGTATGAATTCAGCCGGTTCCTGCGCACCTGCCAGTCGGGGAGGCAGCGGGCCACATAGCTCCAGAACTCCTGATTGTGGGCAGCCACGTGGAAGTGGCAAAGCTCATGAACCACCACATATTCCAGAAATTCCTTTGGCATAGCGGCCAGACGCAGATTCAGGTTGATATTGCCGGTGTTCCGGTTGCAGGATCCCCAGCGGCTGGTCATAGGGTGAATCTTCCACTTCTTTGCATGGACCCCCAGCACTCCCTCCCAGCGGTGGATCAGCGGAGGAAGGGCCTGCTTCAGCTGCTCAGCGTACCAGTGGTCAATGACCTGCTGGCAGCTTTCCCGGCCGGCGCTTTCCGGTACCGTCAACAGAAGCCTGTTGCCGTTCTGCTGAGCGTGGTAACCGGGGCCGTGCTGAACCTGGAGGGTTAGAGGCTGTCCGAAGAGGCGGATCACCTCTCCGGAGCAATACTGGTGGGGTGGACGCTGGGCGTTCTGCCGGAATCGGGCAGTGTTCTTCCGGATCCAGTCCAGATTGTCGGTGATAAATTGTTGGAGCTGGGCCTGGGAGGCTTGGGGCGGCGCAGTGATCCGGAGCTGTCCCCGGGGCGGAACCACGGTCAGGCGCAGGCGCTTCACCGCCTTCCGTACAACCAGAATCTCATATCCGGCGATTATCATTTGTTCCATGGGAAAACACCTCTTTCTCCTTTTATTATACAAAACTTGGAGAGGGTTCTCCAACAAATTGGTGCCGTTTTTGAAAAAATGAGAAAAAATTGGAAATTGCTCTTGAAATATTGCATGAAATCTGTATAATGGAAACGTTATCAAGCAACTAACTTGTCAGGTGTTTGCAGGAAATGGACCATCGGACAATTTCCCTGAGTAGTTGACGTGTTGTGTGTTAAGGAGGAAAAAGATTTTATGGCAAAAAAGTATGTTTACCTGTTTTCTGAAGGCAACGGTTCCATGCGCGAGCTGCTGGGCGGCAAGGGCGCGAATCTGGCTGAAATGACCAATCTGGGCATGCCCGTTCCCCAGGGCTTCACCATTACCACGGAGGCCTGCACCCAGTATTATGAGGATGGTCAGCAGATCAATGCCGATATCCAGGAAGAGATCATGGAGTACATCACCAAGATGGAGGAGATTAACGGCAAGAAGTTCGGAGACCTGGA
>CAZVVH010000163.1:0-4926 GCA_964630475.1 uncultured Oscillospiraceae bacterium
CACATGGCAGACCCTTGCCCCCGCCGCCGCGCAGGCCACGGTGGCGCCGCCGGTGTAGGCAAACAGGTTCAGCACATTGACTTCCCGCCCTGCCTTCCGGATCATCTCCCGGGCAAAGTCCCAGTTCACCGCCTGCTCCGGGAACAGTCCGGTGTGTTTAAAGTTCATGGGCTTGATATTAAAGGTCAGATCCTTATAGTCGATGGTCCAGCGAGAGGGCAGGTGGTTTTCCTCCCAGGCGCCGCCGCCGGTTTTGGACCGGGCATAGCGGGCGTCGTGCTTCCGCCAGCCCCGGTTCTTCCGGGGAGTCTGCCAGATGGCCTGGGGATCAGGGCGCACCAGAAGCTGCTTGCCCCAGCGCTCCAGCTTTTCGCCGTTTCCGCAGTCAATCAGCTCGTAATCCTTCCAATCGTCAGCAATCCACATTCCTTTGTCACACATCCTTATATGGTTACAGGTCTCGACCTGCATACCATTCCAAAATAACCGTATTGTCAATTATAACATTTGCCCTGAGGTGCGTCAATGTTCGGATTTTAAACTTTCTGTGACGGTTTTCTATCTCAGGCGGAAAAGACCCCGTTCCAAGGAACGGGGCCGCCATGCCGCGTTGTTCAATTATTCCGCCAGGCGGAAAGTCAGCTGCACAGGGTTATGATCAGAATAGAGGAACCCGGTGTCCACCGTGGAATAGGAGATCTGCTCCACATTGTCCGAAATGATAAAGCCGTCAATGACCAAGCAAAGGCTCTTCTCCGGGTCATAAGGAATGTCCGTATTCCGGGTGGTGGGAACCAGGGCCTGCTGCTCTGCCTCGCTCAGGGCGTCAATACAGAAGCTCATTCCCTCGGGCAGGTAGGTGCGGGGATAGGGATAGGCCCAGCTCTGGGTGTCGGCAGCTTCCTCTGCCGCCAGCAGGTTGTGGTTGAAGTCTCCGCCGCAGATCACATAATTGCCAGCCTCCACCTCTGCCGCCATATCCTCCTTCAGCATGGTCATCTGGCCTTCACGGACCTCATCCGAGTTGCCGTAGGCGGACATATGGATGGCATAAACCACCAGCTCCTTGCCGTTTTCCACAGGGATTCGGCTGACGGAATAGCAGCGATCCAGATCCAGCAGCTTGGAAAAGCCGCTGGAAATGGGTAAGCTCCGCCGAAGGGAGGAGGTGATGGCAAACTGGGAGCAAGTCATCAGCGCGGACAGGGACTTTCCGTGGGGCTGGGTAAAGGGGTAAAACAGGAACGGAGAATCGTAGTCCACCGCCACCACGCTGTCATAGCCGGGCAGTGCCGCCCGAAACAGGGCGCTCTGGTCCACATGATAGCTTCTGGTGGCGTCCAGGTCCACCTCTTCAAAGAGGACAATTTCCGGATTCAGTTCAGCGATCACCCCTGCGGCGCCGTTGATAGTGTCAATCACGCTGTCCTTGCTGGCTGCCCAGGAGGAAGCTCCGCCGTCCATAAAGAAGGTATAGTCCGGTGTATAGGCGCCAAAGCCCACATTGTAGGTGACAATCTGATATTCCACGCCGGTCTTTGCCCCGGCCTGGGCCATTCCGGAGGGGACAACGTCAAGCTGGGTTCGATCCTCGATCCGGTGATAGTCGATAAACACATAGGCCACATAGGCTGCCGCCGCCAGAATGACCACCAGCAGCAGGATCAGAATCACTCGCAGGATTGTTTTCCACGCGGGCTTCTTTTTTAACCGTCTGGGTCTTGTTTTCCTCATCGTATTCCCCTCCAGCTTTTTCTTCTATTTTACGAAAAGCTTGAGCATTTTGCAAGAGCTAAATAATTGTTTGCTTTATTCCACTGTACTCCGATAGCCAATGGACAGATCCACCGGGTTCTTCAGGGGCATTCCTTCCCGATAGCGCTCCAGGTTTTCCCGGCAAATAGCATAGATCCTCTCCGTGGTCTCCTGAAGATGTCCAAAGGAGCCGCCGGTGATATGAGGGGTGATAAGTGCGTTTTTACAGCGCCACAGGGGGTGATCCGCAGGCAGCGGCTCCGGATCGGTCACATCCAGGGCGGCGCCTGAAAGCTCCCCGGCGGCCAGTTTTTCCGCCAAGGCATCACAGTCGATCAAATTGCCCCGGCCCACGTTCACCACAATGGCGGACCGTTTCAGCAGATTTAACCGCCGCCGGCCCAGCAAGCCCACCGTGGCCGGGGTGTTGGGCAGCGCCCCCACCACAATATCCGACTGCCCCAGGGTAGCATCCAGCCCCTCCAGGGTAATCATCTCATCGAACTCCGGAGGCGCCGCCCGGGGAACCCGGCGAACCCCCGTAATGTGACAGCCGAAGGGACGGAACACCCTGGCCACCGCGCAGCCAATATCCCCGGCGCCCAGGATGAGAAGATTCTTCCCCTCCGGTGTCTCCTGCCAGCCCTCATCCTGCCAAAGCCCGGCCCGCTGATTGTCCCGGTACAGGTGGAGCTTCTTATAGAGGATAAGCACCATGGCCAGTACGAATTCAGAGATGGACTGTCCAAAGGCCCCGGACACGTTGGTCATAGTCACACCGACGGGAAAGCCTCCCTTGGCGTAATAATCTACACCGGCGAAGGTGCCTTGCAGCCATTTCAGGTTCTTGGCGCGGTTCAGCTGCTCCAGGCTGGGCTGCCCCAAAATGACTTCAGCAGCCGCCAGCTGCTCCTCAGCAGGCTCCCAATCCGCATAGGTAAAGTGGTAGCCTGGCACTGCGGAGGCCCAGGCCAGGTCCGCTTCCTCAAAGGGGGCCATGATTAAGCCTTCGATCATAAGGTTCCTCCCTCCAGGTTCAGCACGGTCAGCTCCTTGGGATAGCGGTTGAGCACCTCACAGCCCTCCTCGGTCACCAGCACCAGATCCTCGATGCGGACACCAAACTCCCCGGGCAGGTAGATCCCCGGCTCAATGGAGAAGATCATCCCCGGCTGCACCGGCCAATCAAAACCGGAGGACACGTCCCCATATTCGTGGACCTCCATGCCGATAAAGTGGCCCAGCCGGTGGTTGAACTCCTTGCCATAGCCGGCCGCGGTGATCAAATCTCTTGCCGCAGCGTCAATCTCCCGCAGCCGCACGCCCGGGCGAATGAGGGTCTCTGCTGCTTCGTTGGCCTTTCTCACCAGCTCGTAAACAGCGCGCTGCTTTTCGGTAGGCTCCGTGGTAAAGAAGGTGCGGGTCATATCGCTGCAATAGCCGTCCTTGATTCCGCCCACATCCAGCAGGACGGTCATACCAGGCCGGAGGACGGTTCCGTCATTGCCGTGGTGGGGATCGGCGGCGTTGGCTCCAAAGCCCACAATGGGGACAAAGCTGACCCCTTCGCAGCCGTGGGCGGCGTAAATGCCCCGGCACACCTGCTCCATTTCCGTCTCGGTCATGCCAAAGTGAAGGCTTTTGGCGAAGTCCGCCATGCAGGCGTCATTGATCTGGGAGGAGAGGCGCATTTTCTCCTGCTCCTCCTCGTCCTTCACCGCCCGGACCAGGTCCACGCAGACGGAGGCGTTGACATAGCTGGCGGCGGCCCCCTGCTCCATCAGGCCCAACAAAAATCGGGCGGGCCAGTTCTTATCAATGCCCAGGGGCTTATCCCGGTCCACATAGGCGGCAACCACAGCGGCGCTGTCGTCGGAGTCTGAGAACCGCACCACCGGAATCTCACCCTGGGGCGCAGGGAACAGGTTATTGATAAACAGCTTGTGCCCGCCGTCCTGTCGGAGAAGCAGGGCCAGCATCCGCTCTCCGGGGTGGATCATGGTGCCGGTCAGATAATAGATGGATACGGGGTCACTGACGATGCTCTGCCCCAGGCCCAGCTTTGCCATTTCCCGCAGCACACGCTCCATACGGGTTTTCCTCATAAAAAACACTTCCATTCTGAAAAATATAGGCTGGTTTTATTGTAATCGAAAGGAGCATCCGATGCAAGCAGCCGCCGAAAGGATTTCCTTCGGCGGCCGGATTGGCTGTTTGTTCGGTTATTTGCCCTCTGCGGTGGACAGCAGGATGCGGTCATTGTCCAGCTCTGTGCCGGCGCCCACGGCAAACTTTTGCAGCAGGTCGTTTACGGTCATATGGCTGCGCTCCTCGCCGCTGATGTCCAGGACAATCCGTCCGGAATCCATCATCAGGGTCCGGTTTCCCAGCTCCAATGCCTGGTGCATATTGTGGGTGACCATCATACAGGTGATCTTCCGCTCAGCCACAATCCGCTTGGTCAGGTTCAGCACCTTTTCCGCCGTTCCGGGGTCCAGGGCGGCGGTGTGCTCATCCAGCAGCAGGATCTTCGGCGTAACGATGGTGGCCATCAGCAGGGTCAGCGCCTGACGCTGGCCGCCGGAAAGCAGGCCCACCGGGTTCTTCATCCGGTTCTCCAGCCCCATATCCAGCTGAGCCAGCTGATCCCGGAACAGAACCTTATCCTTCCGGGAGACCCGGCTGAGGAAGGCGTTCTGGGCCTTTGAGGCCCGGAGATAGGCCACGGCCAAATTCTCCTCAATGGTCATATTAGGGGCGGTGCCCTTCATGGGGTCCTGAAACAGGTGCCCAATATATTTGGCCCGCTTGTAGTCGGGAATGAAGGTAATGTCCTCCCCGTCCAGCTCCACAAAGCCTTCATCCACATAGAACTCTCCGCAAATAGCATGGAAGGTAGTGGATTTCCCGGCGCCGTTGGAGCCGATAATGGTGATAAAATCCCCGTCGTTGACCTCCAAATTCAGATGGTCCAGAGCCAGCTTCTCGTTGACAGTGCCCTTATTAAAGGTCTTACTCACATTGATGAGCTTCAGCATCAGCCTTCGCCTCCCTTCCCCGCTGCCATGCGCTTGCGCTTTGCCATAGCCAGCTGCTTGGTCCTCCACAGAGAGATAATCTCCTTGATGGCGGGCATGGAGATGGCGATGGCCACAATCAGGGCGGAAACCA
>CAZVVH010000164.1:0-4890 GCA_964630475.1 uncultured Oscillospiraceae bacterium
GGCCAGCGGATCAAGCTGACCCAGGTGGAGTATTCGGTTATAAAGCTGTTTATGGAGAATCCCGGCAAGGCCCTGTCCCGGGAAGAGATTCTGGACACCGTTTGGGGCCGGGATTACTTTGGCGAGGTGAAGATTGTGGATGTGAATATCCGCCGCCTGCGCATTAAGGTGGAGGACGATCCCACCAATCCTGTCTATATCACCACGGTCTGGGGCTTCGGCTATAAGTGGGGGACCTGATCCACCACGTTCCTTTAAGCCGGAATGAAGCTGTGAAAGGAGGTGGGCAGCGTGAATCAGTGGGATGAGTGGCTGGATGAGTATATCAGTGAGCATATGCCGGAATTGAATGTGGACGAAACTGAAACGGAGGACGAGCCGCCGGCTGCCCAACCCTCCCGGGAGAGTGGCTGGTACACCGGCCAGCGGCGGGGGCGGAAGGGAAATTCGCCCCGGGAGAAGGCGGCGCCAACGCCGAAATTGTCACCAGACCCGGCCCACGGGGGGGAGCTTCCCCTGCGGGAGGGCGTGGTCCGAACAATTTCCGTGAACCCCAAAAGGCAGAGCGGGGGAAAGCAGTCTGAAAAGGACAGCTCCCAAAGGGGGCTGTTCCATTTGCTGCCCGGAAGGGGAGCGGGAGACGCCGGTGGGGCAGACCAGGAGCGGGAGAAGCGCCGCAGGGCCTCCAGTCTCCGGTCCCGTTGGCTGCTGAACAGCATGGGTGCCGTCAGCCTGGTGATGGCAGCGGTGACGGTACTGGCCATTGTGCTGCTGTCCAGCTATTATTACACCACCATGGAGTCCGGCCTGGAAAACCGGGCCCAAACCGCCGCGGAGTTTTTTTCCAACTATCAGACGGAGAGCGAGTACCGGGAGCGGGCCTCCTACTATGTCTCTACCTTTGGCGAGACAGACACCATTGAGCTGGAATTCCTGAATACAAAGGGGGAGATCATCCTGTCCTCCTACGCCTACCAGCAGACCTCTGGCGTCCAGCCGGGGACCAGGGATATCTCCACGGCCATCAGCAGCGGGGCGATCTCCAGCTGGGTGGGCCGGGATTCGGAAACCGGAGAGCGAATCATGGCGGTCTCCGCGCCGGTGGTGCAGAACGGCTCTGTAAAGGGCGTGATCCGCATGGTGACCTCCATGCGGGTGGTGGATCGGCAGATGATTTTGCTGACGGTGCTTCTGCTGGCAGTGGTGGCGGCTATGCTGATGACCATTTATTCCACAAACCTCTACTTTGTGAAGTCTATTTTGGAGCCGATTGCGGCCATTACGGAAACCACCAAGCGGATTGCCGCAGGCAGCTACGGCGTTCAGATCGAAAAGAAATATAACGATGAAATTGGCGAACTGGTGGACACCATCAATGATATGTCCCTGAAGGTCAGCCAGGCGGAGAAGATGAAGTCAGAATTTATTTCCTCCGTATCCCATGAGCTGCGGACGCCGCTGACTGCCATCAACGGCTGGGGCGAGACCCTGCTGCGGGGAGAGGTCAACGATCCCCGGGACGTGCAAAAGGGAATGGGGATTATCGTCAGTGAGGCTCGCCGCCTGACCAAGATGGTGGAGGAGCTGCTGGAGTTCTCCCGCATTGAGGACGGCCGGTTCACCCTGCGCATTGAGCAGATCGACATCAAGGCGGAGCTGGAGGACGCAGTCTATACCTACCGGGAGTTCTTCCGGAAGAAGGGGATCACCCTGGAATATCACGACTGCGAGGAGGAATTCCCGCCCATTCCCGGGGATCCGGAGCGTCTGCGTCAGGTGTTTTCCAATCTGCTGGATAACGCGGCCAAGCACGGCGGCAGCGGCAAGCGCATCACCGTCTCCATCTTCCTGGACGGGAGTATGGTTGCCATCCGTATCCGGGACTATGGACACGGAATTCCGCCGGAGGAGCTGCCTCATGTAAAAACCAAATTCTATAAGGGAAGCTCCAAGGCCCGGGGCAGCGGAATTGGCCTGGCGGTCTGCGATGAGATCGCCCTGCGCCACAATGGATCTTTGACCATTGAAAACGCCCAGGGAGGCGGCTGCGCCGTGACTCTGCGGCTCCCCCTTCATGAGGCCGGCTGATAAAAAACCGGCGCAAAATGAAAATTTAGATTGCAAACATATGTTCGATTTGATATAATCAGGAAAGGAACCTTGAAATGTCCAAAACCCAGGAAAAAGCAGAATGTACCTTTCGCACCCGCATTGGCGGACAGGCCCTGATTGAGGGGATCCTGATGCGTGGCGTCACCAAGCAGGCGATTGTGGTCCGGGCGCCGGATGGCTCTCTTGTTGTGAAGGAAGAAGAGCTGAAGCTGATCAAGGAGAAGTACCCCGTCCTTGGCCTGCCCTTTATCCGGGGCGCGGTGACCTTTATCGCGTCCATGGTCAACGGGGTCAAAGCGCTGATGTTCTCTGCGGAGTATTATCCCGATACAGAGGATGGCCAGCCTGCGGAGCCGGGCAAATTTGAGCAGTGGCTCAGCCGGCATTTCAGCGATGAAAAGCTGATGAGCATGCTGGTGACCTTCTCTGTGGTGCTGGGCGTGGGACTTTCCGTTGTGTTGTTTTTCTTGCTGCCCACCCTGCTGGGCACGGCGGTGACCCTGGTGACGGACAACCTGATGGTCCGGAATCTGGCCGAGGCCGCGCTGAGGGTAATCATCTTCATGGCTTATATGATCGGCTGCAGCCAGACCAAGGACATGAAGCGGGTCTTTGCCTATCATGGGGCAGAGCATAAGAGCATCTTCTGCTACGAGAAGGGGCTGCCCCTGACCGTGGAGAATGTGCGCCCCATGTCCAAGCACCATCCCCGCTGCGGCACCAGCTTTCTGGTGGTGGTCATCATTGTGTCCATTCTGATTTCCTCCGTGGTGTTTTCCCTCTTTCAGGTGCGGAATGTGATCTGGCGAATGGTGGCTCATCTGCTTCTGTTGCCCATCATTGTGGGCGTGACCTATGAGATCAACAGCTATTGCGGCCGCCATGATACGGCCCTGACCCGGATTCTGGCCGCCCCCGGCCTGTGGATGCAGCGCTTCACCACCAATGAACCAGACGATTCTATGATTGAGGTGGCCATCAAGGCCCTGGAGCTTGTGATCCCGGAGGAAAAGGGCAGCGACGAGTGGTAAGAGAGAAAAGAGGCTGAGGAAGGGCTGGTGACAATGGGATGGCAGTGACCTATAATGAACTATACCTGGAGGCGAGAAAACTGCTGCGGGAGTGCGGAGTCATAGAGGACCAGTTGGAGGCCCGGGAGTTGATCTGTTATGCGTCTGGGAAGAGCCGGCAGGAATTCCTGCGGGATCGGAACCTGTATACCTCCCATGAGATTGAGGAGAGAATGCGCGGCCTTCTCCGGCGCCGTCAGGAGGGGGAGCCGGTGGCCTATCTCATCGGCCAGTGGGAGTTCTATGGGATTTCCCTGGATGTCACCCGGGACGTGCTGATTCCCCGTCCGGATACAGAAGTCCTGGCGGAGCGGGGAATTGTCTCCGCCGGGGAGGTTATGGAGAGCTGCCGGGTGCTGGACCTCTGCTGCGGAAGCGGCTGTATCGGCATTGCAGTGGCCCGCTATGTGCCCGGATGCCGGGTGGTGCTGGCGGACAGCTCTGAGGGGGCGCTTCGCATCTCCAAGCGGAATGTCCGGAAAAATAACCTGAAAAGCCGGGTGAGCTGCGCCAAGGTGGATGCCTTGGGGGAACCGCCGGAGGGGTTTGGTACATTTAATGTGATCGTCAGCAACCCGCCTTATATCCGCACAGGAGAGCTGGAAACACTGGATGTCTCTGTCAAAGACTATGAGCCTCGCGTAGCCCTGGACGGCGGCGCAGATGGACTGGCTTTTTATCGGAATATCACCCAGAGGTGGAAGCGGCTGCTGCGCCGGAATGGCAAGCTGATTTTTGAGGTGGGCTATGACCAGGCGGAGCAGGTCTCCGCGCTGATGAAGGAGGCGGGCTTTCAGCAGATTGCCTGCCACCGGGACGGCGGCGGAATCTGGCGGGTGGTAGAAGGCGTTCGGTAAACCGCCAAAGAAGTATCAAAACGCAAATTCGCGTATGGAGGAAAGATAATATGGCAAAGAAGTATACGGTGGAGCAGGCAGCCCCTGCAGCTGACCGCAAGAAGGCGCTGGAAACCGCCATGGCTCAGATCGAGCGGGCCTATGGCAAGGGTTCCATCATGCGTCTGGGCGAGAACGCCCAGATGGAGGTGGACGCCATTTCCACCGGTTCCCTAGCCCTGGATTTCGCCCTGGGAATCGGCGGCCTGCCCAAGGGCAGGATTGTGGAGATCTACGGTCCGGAGTCCTCCGGTAAGACCACCCTGGCGCTGCACGTTGTGGCCGAGTGCCAGAAAAAGGGCGGCACCGCCGCATACATTGACGCAGAGCACGCCATGGATCCCTACTATGCCCGGGCCTTGGGAGTAGACATCGACTCCATGCTGATCTCCCAGCCGGACAACGGCGAGCAGGGGCTGGAGATCTGCGAGGCCCTGGTTCGCTCCGGCGCCGTGGACGTGGTGGTTGTGGACTCGGTGGCGGCCCTGGTTCCCCGGGCTGAGATTGAGGGCGAGATGGGCGACAGCTTTGTGGGCGTCCAGGCCCGCCTGATGAGCCAGGCTTTGAGAAAGCTGGCCGGCTCCATTTCCCGCACCAACTGCATTGTCATCTTTATCAACCAGCTCCGGGAAAAAATCGGCGTTATGTATGGCAACCCGGAGACCACCACCGGCGGCCGCGCACTGAAGTTCTACTCCTCCGTGCGCATTGATGTGCGCCGCGTTGAGACCCTGAAGGCGGGCGGTGAGATGATCGGCAACCACACCCGGGCCAAGGTGGTCAAGAACAAGGTGGCGCCCCCCTTCCGGGAA
>CAZVVH010000165.1:0-4888 GCA_964630475.1 uncultured Oscillospiraceae bacterium
TATTTCAAATAAATTGCATATGATATTCCTCTCTTTTTCTCTCTTTTCTCTTTAGTAAAACCAACCGCCGCTGGGATACACCCAGCGGCGGTTGGCCGTTTTATCAATCGTTTTATCGATATTAATAAGAACTGATGGGAATGGAGCCATCGTCCGTCCCCTTTTCCACCCGGCGGATCACTGCGTCATAGCCAAACCGCTCATTGACCTGGATGTGGACGGTATCCCCCACCTTATGACCCAGCAGGGTTTTCCCCACCGGAGATTCCTTGCTGACAAGGCCCGCTAGGGCATCCTGGCGCATGGTGGTGACAATCTGGAAGGTCTCCTCCTCATCGTCGTCCTCCATATAGACGGTGACCTTATCATAGAGGCCAATGCCCCCATCTCTGGTGGCTCCCGTGTCGTCATCGATGATGACCGCAGTCTTGATCATGTTCTCCAGATACCGGATCCGGCTCTCGTTGCGGTTTTTCTCCTGCTTGGCCGCCTTATATTCAAAATTCTCTGACAGATCGCCGAAGGCTCTGGCCGTCTGGACCTCCTCCAGCAGCTTGGGACGAAGGGTGATGCGCCGATAGTCCAGCTCCTCCTTCATCTTTTTGATGTCCCCTCTTGTCAGCTCGTTATGCATTTTCTTCCGCTTCCTTTCCCTGCGCTGGCTTTGCTGTGAGGCTATTGTATCACAGTTTCTTCGCTGGGGCAAGGCAGGGCAGAGAACCCATAGCTGCGGAACAAATACAAGGACCTTTTTTACATAAAATCATTCTCTTTTTGCTGTCCGTACAATTTGGGGCTGTTCGGCTACGCCACAATATCATCCCCGAACTTGACCCGGGCCGCATGCAGGATGGTGCGCGCGGCGTCGTCATAATCCATATTGGCAGTGTTCAGCATTATGTCATAGAGAAGAGGATCATCCCACCGCTGGCCGCCGGTATAGTAGGTATAATAAGCCGAGCGGTACCCATCCACCTTCTGGATTGCCTCGTTGGCCTCCTCCAGAGAGAGTCCCAGCTTTTCCTGGACAGCGGCCACGCAGCTGCTCTCCGGCGCGCCCACAAAAACGCTGAGCACGTTGGTGCGGTCCCGCAGGAGATAGTTGGCGCACTTACCGATGATCACACAAGAGGATTTCCGCGCCAGCTCCCGGATAATTCTGCTCTGAACCTGGAACATGGCGTCATCACAGACAAAGCGATCACAGGCCACATCCCGCTCGGGAACCTGCTTCAGCGCCCGCTGCAGCGTGGGCCAGCGCAGCTGCTCTGTTTCAAAATCCCGAGCAATCTCGGGCAGCCGGCTCTCGTAGCAAGGAATGCCCAACTGGGCCGCTAGCTTTCGGCCGATCTGCTTGCCGCCGGAACCAAAGCCTCTTGCAATCGTAATCACGTAATTCGACATGGCGCATACTCCTCCTTAAAAAGCAAAGCAAGGACGTGGAAAAGCGTCCTTGCTTGATGTATGTAGTATACACACTTTAATATGAATTTGTCAAGAGGGTTTCCTTCAAAATCGGAGGATTTTTTTCGTTTTCTCCACCTTGGATGCAGCTTTTCCTGCTTCTTTCGTCAAAGATTCCATTTACCGCTCAGGCGTCCGGACAGGCGCAGCAGCCAGGTCCAGAGTCCCCTTCACCCGCCCAGATTCTTTTGCTGCCCGTTCAGGAAACCGGCCCCTCCGGAGTGTTTATTTGACGTCCTCCGGCAGGCCGGTCTCCCCCTCCTGCCCGTTTTCATAGGTCATAGCCCGGACGGTCATGCCCCGACGGAGAAAGTTATGGATGTCGCTCCGCATGGACCGGACCTCCGCCTCCCGCTTTTCGGTCAGGCTGAGGAACAGCTTGTTCTTGCTCCCCACCGCCTGCTGCTCGCTGAGAAGGACGGTGGAATCCAGCCGGTGGGTCCAAAGGGCCATACGTGCGGCCTTTGTGCCGTCCTCAAAGTAAATGTTATAGCCCTCAATCAACGCTCCCAGGGCGTTTTGCAGATAGACCACCGCTTCAAGCTGATCCATGACGTACTTGTTCTGCTTCATCAGCGGCTGGAAGGGGGACGCAAACAGCTGATAAACCGCCTCCCGGCTCATCCGCTCCACCTTCTCCGCCACGGTGACGGACAGCTCCACCTTCTCCGCGTCGGCCGCCTGACACAGCAGCTCCTTCTGATACTGCCCCATCGGGCCAAAGCCGCTGTCACACAGGGCATAGAGCCAGCCCAGGAGCTGAGGTGTCCTGCCGCCCTGCTCAAAGGAGATGAGGCTGCCCCCGGGCGCGGTTAGCTCCGCCAGTGCAGAAGCATAGGCGGACAGGTTCTCCGCCATCTGGTTGGCCTGGGTGCTCAGCAGCAGCATACTGTCAATGACCGCCCCGCCAAGATTCTCCCGCAGGGTGCGGGAGGAAAACACCGTCTCATAGGTCTCCCCCCGCAGGTCAGCCACGGCGGCCTGGCGGAACTCCACGTTCTCCACTCGGAGCCGATGAGCCAACTGCCTGGCTTGGGCAACCGCTTCCTGCCGGGAGTCCACCCCCACCACCCGGGCACCGGGCAACTGCTGGGCCAGGAAGCAGGTCAGGATTCCATTGCCGCAGCCTGCGTCCAGAACGGTTTTTCCGAACAGCTTCCTGTGATAGGCCACCCAATGGCAGACCTTCCTCAGAATATCGCCATCAATGGCGCCGGTCAGGGCAAGGCCTGTTTCCAGGCTCTGATCGGTCAGGGCATAAAGCCCCTCCAGTTCCGCGCCGCCCGAGGGCTTCTGCTGGTGCAGCAGCCGCCAGGTCCCTTTGGCGTGCTCTTCGCCCACGGCCGCAATCATCTGCGCCCGCACTTCCTGCATCGTTTTTGCCGGCCGAATCCCCAGTTGATTCAGGTAATCCAGTGCGGCGTCCTTGGTTTTCTTTGCCATATTATTTTCCACCTGTTTTGCTTGATTTCGGCCCAGTCCAACCGGTACTGGGCATATTCACGTTATATGGATCGTTTGAGCTGTTCGGAGGGAGTGCCATCCCTGCCCTTCAAAGGTCTTTGCCACCTGCTCCGGAATGTTCAGATACCGGGGGCAAATTTTGACGCACCGCCGACCATAGTGGGCAAAAATCCAGCTTGCCGGGAAAAACTCCGCCGTATAGCCTAGGGAGTCTCCGGCCCCGCCGCCGATCAGACACCCGCTGTATTGATCCTGATTTTTCATCCCGGTATTCCCCGCTTTCCTTACTTTACTACATAACTCGCCCTCTTGTAAAGGGGGAATCCCTTGTCCTGGCGCAGCAGCCCGCGCTATTCCAGGAGATGCAGGAGGAAAAAAGAAAGCTCCCGAATTCTCAACAAATTCAGAAGCTCTCCTGTCAAGGGGATACGAAAAGGGTAATTCTTTGGTGGCCCGCGTATTCTCAATCTGCTGGTTGCACAATTTGGGCTGGGGATTGATGTCTTTGGCATAGACCCTATTTTTTACGCCTTTATCGTGTTCAGCCTTAACAGCTCGGCTTATATGTGCGAGGTGTTCCGTTCGGCGCTGTCCGGCGTGGGCAAGGAGCGGATAACCTGGTCATTGATGACGTCAGTCTGAAGGGAAACAGGGCGATGTGATCGTCATTCTGGGACCCAGCGGTTCCGGCAAGACTACGTTACTGCGCTGCCTTAATTTCCTGGAAAGGGCGGATGCGGGGCAACTGACCCTTGGCGGCATCCGCGTTGATTTTCAAACAGCTACCAAGAAGGATATTTTGGCTGTGCGGGAAAAGACGGCCTTTGTGTTTCAAAACTATGCACTGTTCCAGAATAAAACGGTGATCCAGAATGTCATGGAAGGGCTTATGACCGGGCGGAAGATCCCGAAGAATCAGGCAAGGGTCACTGCGGAGGAGGTCCTCACCAAGGTGGGGCTGGGAGACCGGCTGGATTACTATCCCAGTCAACTCTCAGGCGGACAACAGCAGAGGAAGGGAATCGCCCGCGCTATGGCACTGAACCCTGACGTGATCCTGTTTGACGAGCCAACTTCGGCGCTGGATCCAGAACTGATCGGCGAGGTGTTGGCGATCATGAAGCAAGTCGCCCAAGAGGGAGCGACTATGATCGTAGTTACCCATGAAATATCCTTCGCCAGAGAGGTGGGCACTCATGTTATATTTATGGACGGCGGCGTCATTGTGGAAGAAGGTACGCCGGAGGAGATCTTTGACCACCCGAAAAATGAGCGCACGAGGCAATTCTTGCAGCGCATCCTGAAAGAGGAGACATTGCGGTGAAGATAACGAGCGTAGAAATTTATCTGCTGGACGGGGGCCGCCCCAGTTGGCGTCCCATTGTCTGCCGGGTCAATACAGATGAGGGTCTGTATGGCTATGGTAAGGCGGCGGTGGCCTTCAATTCCGGCGTCGGCATTTTCAGCGCCATAAGCGCACTGGATACAGCGTTTTGGGATATCCGCGGTAAAGCGCTGGGGGTTCCGGTTTGGAAGCTGCTGGGCGGTCAGGTGAATAAATCTCTACGTGCGTATGCGAGCCAGCTGCAATTCGGCTGGGGCAATGGTATGGCCTTCGATAAGGGTGCCCGGGCGGAGGATCTGGCTGAAAGTGCTGTCTCTGCGGCGCAGTTGGCGCATTTGTTAGAGCCATATCACATTATGTTTGTGGAAGAACCCAATACACCGCTGCTTCATGTGACTGTTCAACCAGTTATTTGAGTTATCTAAGCGTATAATAGCTCTTTCGGCGTGATTTCGTGGCCTGGGTCACGGCTTGAGTCAGGCGCAAGGTGAAAAATAGGCGCCCAAATTTTTGACCAGAAAAATAAAGAAAAGTTCCCGGTTTCGTCAGAAACCGGGAACTTTCTGGTGGAGACTGGGAGACTCGAACTCTCGACCTCATGCGTGTGAAGCATGC
>CAZVVH010000166.1:0-4860 GCA_964630475.1 uncultured Oscillospiraceae bacterium
ACGGGTTTCCCGAGGAAAGCATTTCATCGGGAAACAGTATTAGGGATTGTCCCCCTAGGTGACGGTTACAGCCCCGTTATGATTTCACTTGTTTCCGTCAGCAAGCTGACGGAACTCTGCGAGACTCTTGCAGGCTAAATCTTCAAAAGTGTCTTTTTCTACTGCCTGATTTTTTACGGATTTCTTACATTTTGAAAAAAAGAAGTGACAAAGCGGATTTTGGGTGATATACTGGGATGCAGGAAATTTCTCCTGACACTCCTGCGGGAGTGCATTTTTCATGCAAGGAGCTTACATATTATGACCGTCGAATCCGTTTGCAGAGCTTTCCAAATTCCAGGCAGATACATTCGTTGTGTGACCCTGCACACCGGAAACATTAATTGCACCTTTCGCGTCACCTTCCGGGAGGAGGGCAAGACGCAGGCCTATATTGTTCAGAAAATCAACCTTTATGTGTTTAAGAATCCGTTGGAGATCATGTCCAACATTGACGCCGTCACCGAGCACATCAAAAAGAAAATCGAACAGGGCACCCATCGGAACACAGATCGCTTTGTGCTTCAGTTCCTGAAAACCAGGGAGGGCTTCAACTACTTTATCGGCAAGGAGGGCAACTTCTGGAGAGCCTATCGCTTCATTGACAACTCCATCACCTATGATTCCTCCGAAGATCTGGTGGTTTTGGAAAACGCCGGCCACGCCTTTGGCCAGTTCCAGAAGGATCTGATGGACTTTGACGCCACCCTCCTCTATGAGACCATCCCCGATTTCCACAACACCACCAAGCGCCTGGACACCCTGTTTGCCCATGCCCAGGAGGATCCCCTCCACCGGGTGGATGAGGTCTGCCAGGAGTTGGAGTATTTGAGGGCTAACCGTGGCCGTGGGGATCATCTAATGGATCTGGTGGCCGAGGGTGCTATCCCCTACCGGGTCACCCACAACGACACCAAGTGCAACAACGTCCTCTTTGACAAGGACAGCGGCGCGGCCCTGGCGGTCATTGATCTGGACACCGTCATGCCCGGCCTGATTATGTATGACTTCGGTGACGCTGTCCGCTTTGCCGCCAACACCGCCGCCGAGGATGAGCCGGACACCACTCTGGTCAGCCTGGACTTGAACCGCTATTCCGCCTTTACCCGGGGCTTTGTCGGCTCCCTTGGCGACCATATCACCCAAGCGGAGCTGGACAATATGGCACTCGGTGCCTTTGCCATCACCCTGGAGCTGGCCTCCCGCTTCCTGGATGACTACATTACCGGCGACAAATACTTTGCCACCCGCTATCCCGGCCACAATTTGGACCGTGCCCGCTGCCAGATCGCACTGGCCATGGATATGGATACCAAGCTGGACCAGATGCAGGCTATTGTGAATGAAGCCTACGCAAACCGGTAATTGCCTGTTTTTATCGGAAACTGATAGGAGCTGTCTCACTTTTTCCGTGAGACAGCTCCTTGAGCTTGTCGAAAAACTCGACAAGCTCTCTCGAACATACAAGTATTTTCTCGAACTTAGGCGACTTGTGCCACCTAAAGGTGGCCACTCGCTGCATTTGCGCGAATAGCGGAAGATGCCATCCAGCCGTGCGGCGCACCCTGCTGCAGCGCACGCTCAAATTGTGCCTGTGGCACAATTTGGCGTCATAAAACTGAACGGTTTTATGAAGAAGCAATATCAGGCCTGCTCTTTCGCTGCGGCATATACATCGCAGAGCAAATTAAAGATTTGCTCAATCGCTTCGCTGTCCTCAGTCATTCTGCCGCCATAAGTACCCAGGCCGTCTGCGGTGATATAGCAATAGCCATTAAATGCCGGGGCACGGTCCGAGAAGCTGTCCCAATTGTCCTCCTCTGTGCTGAACAGATAATGGGTGCCATCCAAATAGAGCGTAAAAAACGGGATCAGTTCCACGAAATCGATATCTTCCCACTCCGTGGACTCCATCAGCTCACGGAACGCATCCTGCTCTTCCTCTGTCAGTTTACAGGTTGTCCTATCCTCATCGTTTACCACAAGGGTTCCATTTTCCGCTTCGTGGAGCTGCTCCAGCAGCGCGTGGAAATTGACCAGCATCACCGCAAGCTCCGCTCTGGTGCTTTCCGCGCCGGGAGCCAAATAGACCGCACCGTCTGCCTCCGCCCGGCCGCTGATAATATGATTGGAGACCGCCCATTCCATCGCCTCTATTGCCCAGGACGACACTTCGCCTCCGTCCGGGAACTCAGACAGGTCCTCATCTGTCTCAGGCAAGGTTCTGCTGTATCCGGCATAGGCATAGAGGAAAACCGCCAGCTGTTCCCGGGTGACCGGCTCGGAGGGGCCAAACTTGTTCTCCCCAACCCCCGCAGTCACCTGATGGTTCTCCGCCCAGCACACCGCGTCCAGATACCAGTCTTCCTTCAAATCCATATAGGAAGCACGGCCGACTACATCGGGCTTCCCGGCCAAAGCATAGAGGGTCTGCACTATTTCCGCCCGCACACAGGTGTCATCAGGCGCAAAGAGGCCATTTCCAACCCCGGACATCAGGTTCAACTCATAGGCCTGCTGAATATAATCTGAGGCCCAATGACCGGAAACATCATTGAAAAGCGGGCTGTCGCCGGAAGCGGACGGGATCCGCTCCGCCATTCCCACACTGGCACAGCTCAGGCAAAGGGTCAGGGCAGTCAACAGCCCAATCATAGGTTTCCAATTTATTTTGCGCATTATAAAGCACTCTCCTTTCAATCCAGTTGCTAAATATCAGTAGCCGTTTTCAAGAATTATATAGCTACTATCGACAGGATAACGGACAATATGCTGTACAGGGGACATCTGTACAATCTGATTATAAGAGTAATCGTAAAGTTCCTCAAGGCTTATTCTGCTGTTTGAATCACTATCAGCATAGAGTGTAGTAAAACTCCCCGTTGTCAAATCGTAACCTGCCCCTAAACACCAGTATTTTACCGCACGAGAAATAGCGGAGTACGACAATTCATCTTTTCATAATTTTACCTCCTATTTTTGCCCTGTTTCCTTTACGGCTCAGACGATATAACAAAAAGCACCTCCTCATCTCCTGAACCTATTGTATCTCTATTATATCACAACTTTTCTACAATATCAATAAAAATTTGAGATTTCTGCCCGGTCAATCTTTGTTCTATTATATGCGTGGCAAAGCGGATCATAAATTTCCTGATTTTAGAAAAGGCTGCCCAATAGCAGGGCGGCCTTTCTATACGTTACCGTTATACACTTACAGGAACTTGGCGATCTCCTCAAGCGCCTTTCTCTTGGGCATGGCGGGCTGGATATCCGGATAGCCCAGTGCGATGACGGAGACGACCTCTTCCTCCTCCGGGATCTTCAGCACCTTTCTCAGGCCCTGGGAATCACGAATGCCCATTATCAAGGTGCCCAGGCCAAGCTCAGCAGCCTTCAACACCAGGTTCTGGGCCTGCAAGCCCAGGTCATAGCACCCCCAGCCGTTGCCCACCTCGTTTTCCGGCTGGCCCTCCCGGGTAAAGCCGGAGCAATTCTTCACAAAGGTGGTGACAAAGAGTACCGGCGCCCCGGCGCTCCTCTTCTGATTGAACTCGGGCAGCCCCTGCTCCCGGACCGCCTGAACCATCTCCTCAGACATGGCCACATAATAGCGGGCTGTCTGGGAATTCTTCCAAGACGGCGCCAGAGCGGCGGCCTTCAGGATTTCCTCCACGTCCTCCCGGGCCACCTTGCGGTCCTTCTGAAATGCGCGGATGCTCCTCCGCTGCTTCAAAACCTGATCCAGTTCCATTTTGTATGCCCTCCTTATTGCGTTTTCCATACAAGTACGGCTTTATTGTATCACAGATTCTACAGGAATTTCCATCAATTTTAAATGCTTCCAATTTTTTGATTTCATGTGTTCCAGATGCGGAATGCGGCGCCACCCTGCTGAAAGCTTCCTATTTCCTGTCAGGGGCTTTTTGTACTGTCCGTATAATTTGGGGTAGTCCAACAAAGGAACGTGTATCATGAACACCGGCATAAATCCGCCAATCAAAAAAGATGGCGCAGGCAACCGTTGAAGCCTGCGCCATCTTGTCTGATCCAGTCTTATCAGCGCCTATTTAAGCGCCTGGAGACATCAATTGGCGGGAGAAATTATTCCTCAGGATCAATGAACTCATCGGAATCCATGTACTTCACGCACTCCATAGCGGCGATACGGCCGGAGTTCAGAGCGTAGGACATGGTGGAGCCGGGGTTATAGAAGCAATAATTACCCGCGAAAACATTGGCGGTGTCATTGCCGCAGGCATACAGGCCGGGGATGGGATTCAGAGCGTCGTTCAGGACCTGCATATTCTCGTTGACAGTCAGGCCACCCAGGGAACCGTAACCAGAGGGGAAGTGGCGGGCCGCATAGAAGGGGGCGGTGGTGATAGGCTTCATGAAGCGATGGTCCTTGGTGAACTGCTTATCATAGCCGTTTGCCCAGCCGTTGCACATCTCGTTGTACTCAGCGATGGTCTTCTTCAGATTCTCCTCGTTGATGCCCAGGGTCTGAGCCATCTCCTCGATGGACTGGAACTCGAAGAAGTTGCGCTCCACGTCGTCGCCATAGGAAACATCCTTGTCCTCAGAGGCAAAGACGGAGTTCTCAGCTGCGGACTTCACGCCAGCGAAGTACAGATCCTTCTCATACTCCCAGCGATCCATGGTGGTGACAGCATGGTGATAGGTGATATAATCCAGGCCATGCTCCTTATAGTAATCAACAATCTTGGAGTCGATGATAGAGATACCCATATGGTGCTTCTGCTGCAGCAGGGAGTTGCCGGTGTAGGTGGTGTTGTCCATGTGCTCCTCGTTGAAGAA
>CAZVVH010000167.1:0-4841 GCA_964630475.1 uncultured Oscillospiraceae bacterium
GAGAAAATGCTTGCATTTTCGAGAGAGCTTGTCGAGTTTTTCGACAAGCTCAGCGGCGCTCCCTAGCAGGAAGCGCCGCTGAAAGAGGCATTTTCTCGAACTTCGGCCACTCGTGCCGCCAAAAGGTGGAATTCCATCATTGCAGGGTTCCCGCCTAGGGGCACTCAGTCCTTCAGGATATAGACCTGAACAGAGCGTCGGCCAAACTGGACACATTCCTCCTCCGTGTCATAGTAGAGGTCCACCCGATTCCCCTTGATGGCCCCGCCGCAGTCCTCAGCAGTGGCATAGCCATAGACAATGGAGCCGTCTGAGGTGATGATGTACATCCGGGTACCGTAGGGAATCACTCTGGGGTCCACGGCAATAGCCCCTACCCGTGGGGTGGTGCCGGTGGCTGTGGGCTGGCCGGAATAGTCAGTGTAGGCGGTTGCCGTGCAAGTGAGCACCTCAGAGTAATACAGCCGCTGGCCGTCCCCGGTAATCAGCGTATTGGGAATATAGGTTCCATAGGTGATCTCCTCCGTCACTGGCTCAGACTGAATGCCAGAGCCAATCAGAATGTATTCCGGCTCCGCATCATCCCGCAGGATGATCTGATAGGCCTCAAAGCGGGTTCCCGTCTCCCCTGCCTGGGTCACCACCTCTGTGCCGTCCTCCATGGTGGAATCCTCTGTCCGGACGGTCTCATAGGGAATGTCGATGTACTTGGTCTCATAGAAAACCTGTGCCCGGCTGACCTTGATCAAGGTTCCTTCAGAGATCCGGCTGTTCAGGTCAAAGTTCACCGTGTCGTAGGGATTCAAGGTAATCCCCATCTCCTCCAGCACCGCGCCAACGGTAACGGCTTCGGTAAAGATGGTGCGGGTGTCCCCATCGCACTTGACAGTCACTGCGCAGTTATCTGTGATGTTCACTGAGCTGACCATCGGCTCAGTGCTGCGATTGGTCTTTTCCAGCTGGCAGAGCGCAACACTGATATTGATTGTCTGAGTATCCACTGTGCTGTTCACGAAACTCTGAGTTCTCCCCGGCATTGCTGCCGTCAGGACACAGGCCAGCGCAATAGCCGGAGCGGCCATGCAGCCAACCTGAACCAGTCTGTTTCTCCTGAGACTTCCAGCCTGTTTGCCGGGTACCTGCTTCCGTATGTGATTTTTCATAACAACCTCCACGTGTCTGCCAATTCCCACGGGCTTTGGGATCCGACAGATGAGCAATGATTTTGGCTCCGGAATCACTTGTTCAGGGCTTTTACAAGCGTGTAACTGTTGTTACCGTTTTGTAACTATCCGGATTATATATGATTTGCGTCTGGATGTCAACACTTTTTTCTTCAAACGGTGATTTTCAATCCTAAAAGTGAATCTGGAATGAAAACTTATTTACTTTTCATGGTCAATTCGCCAAATATTTTCGGGTATTTTTTCCTGTTCCGGCGAAGATTTGGGAAAAGTTTGTTCTGTTTTTTGGAGCATTTTTCATTTACATCTGTTTGTGATTGTTTTATACTGAAAGCAGTGTATTTTATAATAAAGGAGGGCCCTGATGTGACAAAGCAGGAATTATATGAATCCAAATTCATCACTTTGGATGAAGCGCTGGGCATGATTCGTTCCGGCGATACAATCGCGCAGGCTGCCTATGGCAACGAGCCTCTGGCAATGCTGCGCAACCTTCACACCATTGCGGACCGCGGCATCAAGGACGTCTGCGTTTGGATGGGATCCCCCCAGGAGGAATATCCTTTTATCTATGACCCCAACAACAATCTGGACGGGGTGATCTCCGTCAACTCGATTTTCTTCGGCGCTCCTCTGCGGAAGCAGGTGGCCAAGGGCAGCAAGCGGATCAATTTCTGCCCCAACCATCTGCACTCCCTCTCCAACGTCATGCTGGAAACCCGCCGCCCCACCATCTTCTGGGCCGCCGTCACGCCCATGGACCGCTATGGCTATGTCTCCGTCTCCTGCACCCAGCAGGCTGAGCTTGAAATGCTGGATCTGTGCGACATGGTAATCTTTGAGGTCAACAAGCATCTGCCCTACACCAGCGGCACCGTCCGTGTGCCCATTGAACATGTGGACTATTTTATTGACGTGGATTACCCCATTACCGAGGCTCCGGTTCAGCCCCCAAGTCCGGTTCAGGAAAAAATTGCCCACTATGCTTCCTCCCTGATTAAGGACGGCGACACCATTCAGCTGGGCATCGGCGGCCTGCCTGACGCCGTGGCACATGAGCTGGTGGATCGCCATGATCTGGGTATTTACACCGAGATGATCGGCTCCGCCATGGGTGAGCTGATGGCCTGCGGCGCCGTCAACAACAGCAAAAAGAATTTCCACCGCAACCGCACCATCGGCGCGTTCTGCTGGGGATCCCGTGCCCTTTACGACTTTGTGAACGACAACCCCATGGTGGAAATCCTGCCAACGGCTTATGTCAATAACCCCTTTAATATCGCCCAAAACGATAACATGGTTTCCCTGAACACCGCCCTGGAAATCGACCTGACCGGCCAGGTCTGCTCCGAGTCCCTTGGCTCCCTGCAGTACTCCGGTACGGGAGGTGCCACCGACTTTGCTTATGGCGCTTATCATGCCAAGGGCGGCAAGGGCATCATCGCCATTAACGCCACCGCCAAGGGCGGCACCATTTCCCGCATTGTTCCCACGCTGAAGCCCGGCGCTGTGGTCTCCATCCAGAGAAACATTGTGGACTATATTGTGACTGAATACGGCATCGCCCATCTGCGGGGCAGAACGGTCCGCCAGCGGGTCAATGAGATGATCAGCATTGCCGCCCCGGAGTTTCGAGAGGAGCTGCGCCAGCAGGCGGATAAGCTGATGCTGTGGTAATCGGCGCAGCAGCTCGGATTTTTATGGAGGAAGAAACAATGACAATGATTAATTCAGTCCTGGGCCAGGTCAGCACGGAGGCGCTGGGCCAGACCCTGATGCATGAACATATCACCTGTGCCGACTGGTCCATGCGTATGGCCTTCGGCCAGCGCTATTTTCAATATGACAAGATGGTGGAAATGGCCGTAGGCCAGCTGAACCGGGCCAAGAAATATGGCATCGCCACCCTGGTGGACGGAACCGCCGTCAACCTGGGCCGGGATATCAACCTGCTGCGGGAAGTGTCCGCCAAAAGCGGCATCAACATCGTGGCGTCCTCCGGCTTCTACTATCAGGAGGAGGCCTGGCTGGCCATGCGGGATGAGGAGGAGATTTTCCAATTGATACTGGACGAGTGTCAGAACGGCATCTCCGGCACCGACTCCCTGCCCGGCATCATGAAAAACGGCGTGGCAGCCATGGGCGTGACCCCCTTGCAGCATAAGCTGCTCCATGCGGTGGGCCGGGTTTCCAAGGCCACCGGCCTGCCCATCTTCTGCCACCACGATCCCCTGGTCAAGAGCGGCTACCAGATTATGGAGACCTACGCCTCCGCCGGCGTGGAGCCTCACAAGGTCATCATGGGTCACACCGGCGACACCAATGACCGCGCCTATCAGGAGGATCTGGTGAAAATGGGCTGCTACATCGGCTTTGACCGGCTGGCCTATGGCAATATCGGGAACCCGGTGGAAAACTGCGTGGCGAACATCATCTACCTCTGCGAGAAGGGCTATAAGGACCGCTTGTTCCTCTCCCACGATTGGGCCGCCTATCTGGGCTTCTGGGACAGTTGGGACAAGACCACCTCCGCCGATTACCTGAATCTGGAATTTGACTACTCCTTTATCAGCCGGGTGGTCATCCCCATGCTGCAAGCGGCGGGCTTGACGGAAACGGATATTCGTGATATTATGGTGGAAAATCCCAAACGCTTTTTTGAGGGCGTAAAGTGATTCAACTCCGTGAAAAGCAGCTGCCGGAGGGGTTTCCTCCGGCGGCTGTTTGATCGGATTCTTTGTGGGCATGATGGAATTGGTAGACAGGCGAGATTTAGGTGCTGTCACCTCAGGGAAGGTTTTGCAAGGAGAGATGATGAAAGCGAATACAGAGAGACCACGCCTGCCAAATCGTTTCTTTAGGGAAAATCCCCTAAAGGAGCTTTCCGCAGCAAACCTTATTTATTTTTCGATTACGACCAGAACAAACGATAAGCTGGAGCAGATGATCAGCGATTTGGTCACACCAGAGCTTGAAGCCAGCCGTAAAGAGAAAATCCAGCAGGAACGGCAGCGTATTGAACAAACGGATGATCCATCCGCACTAGTGGAGATCATGAGAAAAGGACATGATATTTTCAACCAGCGCTTGCTCTGTGACAAAATCATTGCGCTTCATGAGCAAACCATGCCCTTGGTGCTGAGACGGTACCGCACCTGCGCATTGAATGGGTTTATTGATTCAGCTACAATAACTTTGGCCCTGGGTGAAAAAAAGTACACCCAAATGCTGCGGGAAATGTATAGGGATATTCGTTACCCTTATGCCCGTGCCTGTGCCTGCCTGGTGTTTGGAATACAGGGAATGGAAGATGAAATCCCGTTTTTGCTCAACGAGTACCGGTATTTCAAGCAAGCCTACCCAGAAGAATCCTTTGATCAGCATCCCCTTTTGGCGCTGTATCTTTTGTATGGGAAATACTAATGCCCTTTGGGTAGGACAATCAATAGGGTTGCCGTCTTCCAATGATACTGATAGGAACAGGTTCGCCTGTCTTTGTAAATCGTGGATCAAGCATAACGCTCCACCTCGGATCCCTCTCCGTGTAAAAATAGAGGAGAAACGAAATATGCGCCTGTGGTGAAATTGGTATACACGATGGATTTAGGTTCCATTCCGGTGACGGATAGGGGTTCGAGTCCCCTCAGGCGCACCAAA
>CAZVVH010000168.1:0-4840 GCA_964630475.1 uncultured Oscillospiraceae bacterium
GGCACGCCTGGAGGGACTCGAACCCCCGGCCCACTGCTTAGAAGGCAGTTGCTCTATCCAGCTGAGCTACAGGCGCATAATGGAGCGGGTGACGGGAATCGGACCCGCGCGACCAGCTTGGAAGGCTGGGATTCTACCATTGAACTACACCCGCAAGTCAATAACCAGCTTACACATCCTAACATATCGTTACAAAAATGTCAACTCTTTTTTTCAAAAAAACGAAAATTGACCGCAGTCTTTGGAAAGGGCTGTCAGCGGGTCACTTTAACACGCTGTCGCAGAAGGCGCAATAATCCACCCCGCCAATGGTTTTGACCAGGGGCGGAAGATAGTGATCGGTCTGACAGATGCACTTGGGGTTGGTGCAGACGGGGGCAGTGCCGATTTCCACCGGCTCGGTGTGCGCCACCCGGGGCTGATGGGCCAAATAGTTCAGCAGGGCCATCCGGGCAAACATGCCATAGCGGGCCTGGTCGAAGTAAACCGCCCGGGGATCGTCGTCCACGTCTTGGGCGATCTCGTCCACCCGGGGCAGGGGATGCAGGATCAGCATGTCCTTTTTGGCCCGGCTCAGCATCCGGCGCTTCAGGATATAGATGCCCTTGACACGCTCATAGGCCAGGGGATCAATAAAGCGCTCCCGCTGAATGCGGGTCATATACAGCACATCCAGGTGGGGGATCACCGGCTCCAGGCCTGTGACCTCCACCACCTTCATATTGTGCTCCTTCATAAAGGAGCGCATATAGTCTGGGATAGCCAGTTCTCGGGGGGCGATAAGATAGAAGCGGATATCGTTGAACTTGGCCAGGGCCTTGATTAAGGAGTGAACAGTGCGGCCGTATTTCAGATCGCCGCACAGGCCGATGGTCAGTCCGTCCACGCTCCCCCGGAGACGGGTGATGGTGGTCAGGTCGGCCAGGGTCTGGGTGGGGTGCATGTGGCCGCCGTCGCCGGCATTAATGACAGGGACATGAGAATAGAGGGAGGCGGCCTTAGCCGCGCCCTCCCTGGGGTTGCGCATGACAATGACATCGGCATAGCTGGATACCATCTTAATGGTGTCCTTTAGGGTCTCGCCCTTGGCGGTGGAGGAGGAATTGGGGTCGGAAAAGCCAAACACACTGCCCCCCAGACGCATCATGGCCGCCTGAAAGGAGAAGTTGGTTCGGGTGGAAGGCTCAAAAAACAAGCTGGCCGCCAGCTTGCCCTTACAGGCGTCAATATAGTTGCCGGGATGGTCCATGATGTCACTGGCGTCCTTGTAAAGCGCCTCCCAGTCCTGACGGGTCAGATCGCCAAAATCAATCAGATGCCGAAAATCCAAAGCAGATACCCCCTGTTTTTTCATTCGCAGTTTATTTTAGCACACTCCCCCTCTTGGAACAAGGGTTCCGCCGCAAAAAACTGGACGTCTCCTGGGGAAAAAGGGGAAAGGGGCGGAGATCCTGCGGAAGTCGAAAAGAAATGAAGGGGAAATCGAAAATACCTTTTGATTTTATATAGAAACGGTGTTATACTAGCGTTGACTATTTGTGAGTATTCGAATTGTCCCTGCCGCGGAGGGGTTTGCGGTCAGGAACAAATCTTTTATATGATCTATCCCCATTACACAGAATTGAGAGGACAGCAGCTTTGACTAAGTATGTAATTCGTGGCGGAAACCCGCTCTACGGTGAGATTACCATCAGCGGCGCAAAGAATGCCGCCGTAGGAATTCTGCCGGCCGCCCTGTTGGTGGAGGGCGTTTGCCGCATTGAAAATATTCCCCAGATCAGCGATGTGACCCTCCTGGTGAAGATTATGCAGGAGTTGGGTGCTGATATCCGTGTTATCAACCGAAATACCCTGGAGGTAGACTGTTCTGCCATTCAAAACCGCCGGGTATCCTATGAGCTTTCCAAGAAAATCCGTGCCTCCTACTACATGATCGGCGCACTGTTGGGCCGGTTCCATCGGGCGGAGGTGGCCCTGCCCGGCGGCTGCAACTTCGGCGGCGTCCGGCCCATTGACCAGCATATCAAGGGCTTTGTGGCCCTAGGCGCTGAGGTGGATGTGCGCTACGGTGTGGTCTATGCAGAGGCCCAGGAGCTGAAGGGCGCTTCCATTTACCTGGACGTGGTCAGCGTGGGCGCCACCATGAATGTGATGCTGGCCGCCGTCCTGGCCGAGGGAATGACCATCATTGAAAACTGCGCCAAGGAGCCGCATATCGTGGATCTGGCCAATTTTCTCAACTCCATGGGCGCGGATGTCCGGGGTGCGGGCACCGACGTCATCAAGATTCGCGGCGTGAAAAAGCTCCACGGCGGAAGCTATTCCATCATTCCCGATCAGATCGAGGCGGGCACCTACATGACCGCTGTGGCGGCGGCCGGGGGAGAAGTGCTGATTAAGAACGTGATCCCCAAGCACCTGGACTGCATCTCCTCCAAGCTGAGGGAGATGGGCGTGGAGATCTGCGATCTGGACGACGCCGTCCGGGTGCGCCGGACGGGAAAACTGATCCGCACCAATGTGAAAACGCTGCCCTATCCCGGCTTCCCCACGGATATGCAGCCTCAGATTGCCGCCGTCATGGCCATCGCGGAGGGCACCAGCCTGGTGACCGAGGGCGTTTGGAGCAGCCGCTACCGCTATGTGGATGAGTTCAAGCGCATGGGCGCCCATATTCAGGTGGACGGCCATATGGCGGTCATTGAGGGCGTAACCAAGCTGACCGGCGCGCCGGTGCGGGCCTGTGACCTCCGGGCCGGTGCGGCCATGGTGGTGGCAGGCCTGGCTGCGGAGGGGATCACCGAAATCGATGGGATCCAGTATATTGAACGGGGCTACGAGGATCTGGTCCGAAAGCTGACCGGCGTGGGCGCGGACATCCGGGTGGAGGTCGTTCCGGACGAGAAGAATGCAAAGGAAGCGCCCACTGAATGAACGCTTTCGCCGGGCCGGCTTTTATCGGCCCGTAGTTTCCAAAAGAATGCTGATTCATCCCCGCTGGCCGGCGGCCTGAACAGGGATGAGATAGAAAGAACGTGATTTCGCTGGAGATTTGTACTTTGGCCAGCGGCTCCAGCGGAAACAGCCTGATGGCAAAGACGGCCTATGGCGCCATCCTGATTGATGCGGGAATTTCCTGCAAGCGGATCTGCGACGGCCTGAAAGCCCATCAGGTGAACCCGGCTGAGGTGGCGGGAGTCGTTGTCACCCATGAGCACTCTGACCACATTTCAGGGCTGGCGGTGCTGCTGAAAAAATACCGGCTGCCCATCTATACCTCAGCTGAGACCGGTCGTCAGCTGACCTACCGCATGGCGGGGATTGATGACCTGATTCATCCGGTGAAGGCAGGGGAGAGCTTTTCCCTGGGCGGGCTGGAGCTGCTGCCCTTTCACACCCCCCACGACGCAGCGGGAAGCCTGGGCTTTACTTTTTCCGACGGGCACTGCCGGGCGGCGGTGGCCACCGACCTGGGCTATGTCACGGATGAGATTGCAGAGGCGGTGCGAGGCTCTGACTTCGTGCTGTTGGAGACCAACTATGAGGAGGATTGGCTGCTGGGCGGCCCCTATCCCTACGCGCTGAAGCAGCGGATTCTGGGAGATCGGGGGCACCTGTCCAATGCGGACGGTGCCGAGCTGGCCTGTTACTTAGCGGAAAACGGAACAAAGATACTGGTGCTGGGCCATTTGAGCAAGGAGAACAACTCGCCCGCCCGGGCTGAGAAGGTGGTGGCGGAGCGGCTGCGCCAGGCAGGGGTGGCCTTGGGCAGCCGGATAACATTGGCCGTGGCCCCCCGGAGTGAGAACAGCCCGGTCTGGCAGGTAGGATAAGAAGCCATGATGAGTGTGCAGGTGATCTGCGTCGGAAAGCTGAAAGAGAGGTTTTATATCGACGCGGTCAAAGAATATGAGAAGCGGCTGTCGGGCTGCTGTAAGTTACAGCTTGTGGAGCTGCCCGAGGAGCGCCTGCCGGAAAACCCCTCCCAGGCCCAGATCGACGCCGCTTTAGCCAAGGAGCGGGGGGCGGTCAAGGGTAAAATCGCCAAGGGCGCCATGGTGATTGCCCTGTGCATTGAAGGGGAGCAGCTTTCCAGCAATCAGCTGGCAGAAAAGCTCCGTGTTTGGGCTGCTGATGGGGTCTCCCAGCTGACTTTCCTGGTGGGAAGCTCCTACGGTATGCATCCGGATTTGAAAAGCCTGGCCTCCCTGAGGCTGAGCATGTCCCCCATGACCTTTCCCCATCATCTGGCCCGGGTTATGCTGTTGGAACAGATATATCGGGCTTTCAAGATCAACGAAGGCTCGAAATATCATAAATGAAAGAAAGAGAATGATCCTTCGCGTTATTGAATGATTTTTGGAGGTGCAATGTATGACTTATCAGGAAACCTATGAAAAGTGGCTGAACAGCCCTGCCCTGTCCCCGGAGGAGCGGGCTGAATTGGAGGGGATCAAGAATGATCCCAAGGAAATCGAGTCCCGCTTCTTTGGGCCGCTGGAGTTCGGCACAGCCGGACTGCGGGGCACCATGTGCGTGGGCCTGCACCAGATGAACCGCCATGTGGTGGGCCATGCCACCCAAGCCTTTGCCGAGGTGGTGAAGGCGGAAGGCCCCAAGGCCTGCGAAAAGGGCGTGGTGGTGATCTGCGACTGCCGCAACCACTCCCAGGAGTTTGCGGAGACCGCCGCAGCCATTCTGGCCGCCAACGGCATTAAGGTAAAGCTGTTTGAATCCCTGCGCCCCACTCCGGAGGTTTCCTTCGCGGTGCGCCATTATGGTGCTCAGGCCGGCATCAATATCACCGCCTCCCACAACCCCAAGGAGTACAACGGCTATA
>CAZVVH010000169.1:0-4819 GCA_964630475.1 uncultured Oscillospiraceae bacterium
ACCACCAGCCAGTATGCCGCCATTGAGGCTATGGAGCACGGCGATGATGATATCGAGAGTATGCGGGAGGAGTATGACGGCCGCCGCCGTTATCTGCTGAAGGGCTTCCGTGACCTGGGCTTTGACTGCTTTGAGCCAAGGGGTGCCTTTTATATGTTCCCCTGTATCAAGTCCACCGGGCTGACCAGTGATGAGTTTGCGGAGGGCCTGCTCCGCCAGGAGCATGTGGCGGTGATTCCCGGCACAGCCTTTGGCCCTGGTGGAGAGGGCTTCGTCCGCACCTGCTATGCCGCCTCCATGAAGGATTTGGGGGAGGCGCTGGTCCGCATCAAAAGATATGTAGAATCCCTGAAAAAATAATGAAACCCTGCTGCTTCGGCAGCAAAAGAAGGAGTTTGCGGCTGTGAATCCTGCATTTGAAAACCTGGGCTTTTGCCCTGCGGATATTCTGCTGCCCAATGTGGCAGATCTGACCCGCTGGTCGGTTGTGGCCTGCGACCAGTACACTTCGGAGCCGGAATATTGGAGTCGGGTGGACCGCTTTGTGGGGGACGCTCCCTCTGCTCTCCGCCTGATCCTGCCTGAGTCCCGTCTGGAGAACCCCGATGTGGAGGAGGAAATTGCTGAGATCAACCGGAAGATGGTGGAGTATCAACAGGCTGGAATATTCCGTGAGGTTCCCGGCGCCCTGATCTATGTGGAGCGCACCCAGCAGAACGGCGCGGTCCGCCGGGGGATTGTGGGCATGGCGGATCTGGAGGACTACGATTACAGACCGGGCTCCTCCACCCTGATCCGGGCCACGGAGGGTACTGTCCTGTCCCGTATCCCGCCAAGGGTAAAGGTGCGTTGGCATGCGGAGCTGGAGCTGCCCCACATCATGCTTCTCATTGATGACCGGGACAGGACTGTTATCGAGTCTCTTGCCGGGCAGAAGGATGAAATGGAGCCGGTCTATGATTTTCAACTCATGGAGGGCGGCGGACATCTGGCCGGCTGGAAGTTGAATGAGGCCCAGCTGGAGCAGGTGGCGGAAGGGCTGCGGGCCTTGTGCAGTCAGGAGGCCTTTGATCGCCATTATCAGGTGGCGGGTCAGCCGGTGCTTCTCTTTGCCACTGGGGATGGTAACCACTCCCTGGCCGCCGCTAAAACGGTTTACGAGCAGCTGAAACGGGAGCAGTCCCAGCTGGCAGCCAAAGCCCGTTACGCTTTGGCAGAGGTGGTGAACCTCCACGATGACGCCCTGGAATTTGAACCCATCCATCGGGTGGTTATGGGAGTGGAGCCGGAGAAGCTGGTGGAGGAACTGCTGGCGGCCTTCCCTGGCGCGTATCTTGGGGAGGGCCAGGGCCATCGAATCCGCTTCGTCCATGGGACAGCCCAGGGTACCATCACGGTGCCCAACCCCAAGGCCCAGCTGGCCGTGGGAACCCTGCAAAGCTGGCTGGACGGCTATGTGGCAGCCCACAGCTGCAAGGTGGATTATATCCATGGGGACGGCGTGATCACGGAGCTGGGCACCCGGCCAGGAAACATTGGCTTCCTCCTCCCGCCCATGGAGAAGGAGGAGCTGTTCCGGACGGTGATGGAGGATGGCGTTCTCCCCCGAAAGACTTTCTCTATGGGAGAGGCCCACGATAAGCGCTTCTATCTGGAAGCGAGAAAGATCCGCTGATAGGAGCGCGGCAGCAATGAGCAAGGTAATCACGGAACAGGCCCCGGCCAAGATCAATTTGACCCTGGACGTGCTGCGCAAGCGCCCGGACGGCTATCACGACCTGCGGATGGTGATGCAGTCGGTGACCCTGACGGACACTGTGACCCTGCGGGAAACAGAACTCCCTGGCATCCGGGTAAAGACCAACCTGTCCTATCTGCCAAATGACAAAAACAACATTGCGGCTAAGGCGGCCAAGGCCTTCTTTGACTATTCCGGCCATCACGTTCCCGGTTTGGAGATTCAGCTTGAGAAGAGGATTCCGGTCTGTGCTGGAACGGCAGGGGGGAGCAGCGATGGCGCCGCCGTTCTGAAGGGGTTAAATCGCTGGTTTGAAACCGGATATTCCTGGGAGACGCTGGCAAAGATCGGGGAGGAGGTTGGCTCCGATGTGCCCTTCTGTGTCTTGGGGGGAACCGCCCTGGCTGAGGGCAGGGGAGAGCTGCTGACCCCGTTGCCCCCCTTGCCGGACTGTACCCTGGTGCTGTGCAAGCCGCCTTTTCCCATTTCCACCCCGGAGTTGTTTCGGGCGGCAGACAGTGTGAAGCTGCGCCGCCATCCGGATACAGAGGGGATGCTGGCCGCTTTGAAGGAGGGAAACCTGCGGGAGATCACCATGCGGATGTTCAATGTCTTTGAGGATGTGCTCCCACCTGGCAGGCGAAGCGTCATTGAGGAGATCAAGGACCTGATGATGGAGGGCGGTGCCCTGACTGCCTGCATGAGCGGAACCGGCCCCACGGTGTTTGGCGTTTTTTCCGGTGAGGCAGCTGCCCGCCGCACAGCGGGAGCCTTGAAGCAGACCTATCAGGATACGTTCTTGACAAGGCCATGTAAAGAGGTATCATGCTGAGAGCGATCAAGAGCATATAATTAAAAAAGCCTGTTTTTTGAATGAGATTGGTATAAAATTAAAAATAACCGTCCACAATTCGGATATCTGATACTGATTCTTGATTAAAAGATTTAATCAAGAATCCCGCGTGCTGCGCACGCGCAGATTGTGCCTGTGGCACAATTTAGTGTCTCATAAAAACTGAACGTGCTTCGCGCTATAAAACGGTTTTGCCAATGGCATGCTGCGCAAAACCGTTTTAATAAGTTTTAGTATGAACTGTGGACGGTGTTTTTTTATGGAATCAAAGGAAAATCGGCTGAAAATCTGGGAGATTGCGCTGCTTTTCGGTCTGGCGGCGGGAATGCTGCTGGCGGGCTGGGCGGAGGAGGCTCAGAGCCGCCTGGCGGGGGAGGTGCTCCGCCTCCATGTGATTGCCAACTCGGACAGCGATGAGGATCAAGCCCAAAAGCTGCGGGTGCGGGATGCCGTGCTAACTGAGGCAGAGAGCCTTTTGGAGGGCTGTTCCGGCCAGCAGGAGGCGGAGGAAAAACTGGCCGCAGGCGCCGCTCGGCTGGAAGCTGCTGCCTTGGAGGTGCTGGAAGGAGAGGGCAGCGACTATCCAGTCCAGGTCAGCCTGGAGGAGACCTGGTTTCCTACCAAGGAGTATGAGGGCTTTTCCTTGCCCTGCGGAACCTATCAGGCCCTGCGGGTGGTCATCGGCAGCGGAGAGGGACATAACTGGTGGTGCGTGGTGTTCCCGCCCCTCTGCCTTGGCGCGGCGGAGGACGCCACCCAGGAGGCCCTGGCTGCTGGGGTCAGCCCGGAGGATGTGGGATTGATAACCGAATCCGATGGGGAGTATGTTCTGAAATTCAAAATCGTGGAGATGTGGGAGAGCCTAAAGGAAAAGCTGAGCTGATTCCGGAGGCAGCAAAGCATCCATGGTTGACCGGCGGTTATCAGAAATCCCGAGGGATCAAGACAAATTCACTTGTCATTTTTCAAGGATCGCGCTATAATGCTGTCGGGCAAAGGAGTTCATAGGAATTTCTTTTATTCTGCTAGCAAGCTGACGGAGCTCTGCGAGGCTATTTCTTTAAAAATACCTTTTTTACAGACTGATATTATTTTCCTTGGTAGGTAGAACGAAAAATAAAACCAAAAAATTATTTTATACATACTTGACACAAAAAAATTGTTCTGTTATACTAAGAAATAGAAAAGTAATATTGGTAATTAGTCATAATTCCTTTGCTGAGTGAGTGAAAGTAGGGCGATTCCAATGGGAAGATGGTATTTTGTATTCTAAAATTGATACTAGTCTTTTAGTCAGAGAAGGAGGCATTATCTATGAAAAAAAGAATAACCGCATTTATATTGACTGTATTTGTAATGTGTTCTTTGTTTGGATTTTCATATGCAAAGGTTATTATGCAGGATGATGACACAATTGTTATCGATGTGCTCATTAATAATTATGATGAAGAGTACATCAAAAACATCGAGCTTGATGACGGTACTGTTATTGGCGACCATGAATATGTAATCAATTTTGTAGGTGCTGATTTACAAAGTGATGATCCATCTGAAGGTTCATGGGGAGGTTACTTCAACTATGCGGCGTGGATAAATCGAGATGGATTAATAACTCTTAGTTTAGATCCAGTATCCACAGTTCGTGCTAGCTGGAGCAAAGCAGAAGCAGCGTGGACGGCTCTCGAATCATCTTCACTTGCTGCTTCTTCCAATTGGAAAAACAGCACATGTATGTATTGGCAGTATAAATGCCATTTTAATTATGCCAACGATAAGACTTATTGGAATATTGAACCATCTCGAAATGCGGCCAGCTATGCGGCTGTTGTATTAGGCAGATGTAATCCGTAGTTATGTCAAGGAAGGAGCTTTATATGAAGAAATTGATGGTGGTATTCAGCGGCATTGCCTTAGTGATCTCGGGCGTTTGCCTATATGTTCAATGCAACCTATTTTATAACATGGGGTTCTTTTGCGATGAATTTGGAACTTCTCCTGCCGTAATTTACGGCGGGTGGAATTGGGTGCTGTGTGAATGGGCGGCCCTTTTTCTCCTGCTGGTGCTGGTAATTCTGACCGCCGCTTGGCTGGTTTACTCTATCTGTCAGTTGGTATCATCCAAAAAGAAGAAAACGTGATTGTGAATTTGCAAAGGCATTATTTGAAAAGATTCATTGTTGCTTTAGCTGCAGTACTTGTTATTGGATTTTTATGTTTGTTATTTTTTC
>CAZVVH010000170.1:0-4777 GCA_964630475.1 uncultured Oscillospiraceae bacterium
AGGTGCGCTTGATCAGATGGGGGCGGGCCTGCACCAGCACTTGGATCGTCACATCGTCGGGAATGTGGCCGCCCTCAATCAGCTCGCGGCAAATATTGAAGTCAGTGTCCGAAGCGGAGGGGAAGCCAATCTCCACCTCCTTGACGCCGATTTCGTCCACCAGCATGTGGAACATTTCCAGCTTCTCCTCCATGTTCATGGGGTCGATCAGCGCCTGATTGCCGTCCCGCAGGTCCACAGAGCACCAGATGGGGGCCTTGGTGATCTGGTTGTCCGGCCAAGTGCGGTTTTCAATGGGCTGGGGAACAAAGGGAGTATACTTTTCATAGCCTTTCATGGTCGTTCTTCCTCCTGTTTTGCTTTGGGGTCAGGGACATACAAAAAGCCCCCGACCAAGAATTTGGTCAGGGACGTAAAATTACGTGGTACCACCCTGGTTCGTAAGCCGGTTACCCGGCAAACCTCATTCGCCTCCAGCAAGGCGATGGCCGCTAACGGGGCCAACCGTTCCATCCTACATAAATATATCGTTCAGACAGACTGCTCAAGGGCCAGTTATCCACAGAAGCGCTCTGCCGACTCCCACCAACCGCCGGCTCTCTGAAAAAGCGGGATCTGTCTTTCTCCCTATCAACGCATTTTGGCTGGTCTTATTATATCCAGTTCTTTTTGGGATGTCAAGGGAAATTTGCGAAATCAGGCGTTCCTTGTCTACTTGATGATTCTGCTCATCCCCAGGCTCACCAGCACTCCTACAGCCATGCCCACAGCCACCTCCGCGGGAGAATGGCCCACCAGCTCATCAAAATTCTCCGTTCGTTTCAGTGGGGCGGTGTTCTTCTCCAGATAGGTTTGCAGCTCATTGAGCATCTGTCCATGGCGGCCTGCCTCCCGTCGAACGCCCCGGGCATCATAGATCACGATGACAGAAAGTATAGCAGAGATGGCAAAGATACCGGAGGAAAACCCGTAGCGCAGGACAGCAGAGGTGGTCAGCGCACAGACAGTGGAGGAATGAGAAGAGGGCATTCCCCCGCTGCCGGAAAACCGCTCCCAGGACAGCCGGTGCTCCCGAAGGAAGATAATCAGGCCTTTAATGGCCTGAGCCACAGCCCAGGCGGCCAGCGCCGAAACCAGCATCAGATTGTGTAATAATTCAGAGAGATATGTCAAAATATTCACCGCTTTCCCGATTTTATTTAATGATAATGATAGTGTACCATAAATCACGGACAGGCACAAGGATTGCTTTCATGAAGATTGATTGAAGCCGGCTTCCCAATGTAAAATTTACGTTGCTTCTCCAAGCCAAATCCGCTATAATGGAAAATGTATCATTAGGTTATTTTGTGGAAAAACACATTTCATAAAATAAACGGAAAGGATGTGACACATGAAGCTGCTCATCAAGCAGGGAAAGATCGTGGATCCCGTGGGCGGGATCGGCGGCATAATGGATATATTGATCGAGGACGGTAAGATTGCAGTGATCGGCAGTGAACTGCGGGACCCCTACGCTCAAGTGTTGGACGCGGCGGGACTGGTTGTCTCCGCAGGCCTGGTGGACATGCATGTTCATCTGCGGGAGCCTGGCTATGAGTACAAGGAGGATATCACCACCGGCACCCTGGCTGCGGCTCGGGGCGGGTTTACCTCCATCGCACCCATGCCCAATACCAATCCCGTCATTGACAGCCCGGAAGGGATTGCCCTGATCCGCCAGCGGGCCGCCGAGAGCTGCGGCGTCAACGTCTGGCCCATCGGCGCCGTCTCCATGGGAGAAAAGGGCAAGGCGGCGACAAACCCAAAGGCCTTGAAGGAAGCAGGGGCTGTCGCTCTGTCTGATGACGGTGTGCCGGTTATGGACGCCAATCTGATGCGGGATCAGCTGATGCGGGCCAGCCGCCAGGGCATGACCATTCTGGCCCACAGCGAGGATATTAACATGGTCCGCAATTACGCGGTAAACGAAGGGCGGGTATCCCGCCAGCTGGGAATTCCCGGCCGCCCCGGTATCGCCGAGGAGTACATGGTTATGCGGGACGCCATGCTGGCCGAAGAGACGGGCACTGCTGTCCATATCTGCCATATCTCCACCGCCAAGAGCGTGGACATCGTTCGCCGCTATAAGAAAAAAGGGGTGCAGATCACCTGCGAGACCTGCCCCCAGTATTTCACCCTGACTGAGGATGAAATCCTGACCCAGGGCACCATGGCCCGGGTCAATCCCCCTCTGCGCACCTCCGGCGATGTGGACGCTATCATCAAAGGCCTGAAGGACGGTACCATTGACGCCATTGCCACCGACCACGCCCCCCACTCCGCTGCAGAGAAGGCAAAGCCACTGGTGGACGCCCCCTCCGGCATGGTGGGCCTGGAAACGGCGCTGGGTATCACGCTGACCGCCCTGTATCACACTGGCCGCATGACCCTATCTGAGATTCTGCGCAAAATGACCATCAACCCGGCCAATATCCTGCGCATTCCCAGAGGGCGCCTGGCTGTGGGCTGCGCTGCCGATCTGACCATCTTCGACCCGGATCAGCGCTGGACCGTGGATCCGGAAAAATTCGCCTCCAAGGGCCGCAATACCCCCTTCGGCGGTATGCAGGTGCGGGGCAAAGTGAAATACACCATCGCCAGCGGCAAGATCATCTATCAAGACAATGAGTAAAGGAGAAGATTGTCATGTCCTTTGAAGTGCTGCAAAATAAGATCCGCAAGCTGAAAAACCCCACCGTGGCCGGTCTGGATGCCCGGGTGGAGTATGTTCCCCCGTTTATTCTGGACAAGCATATTTCCCAGTACGGCAAAACCCGCCGGGCCGCCGCCGAGGCTATCTATGAGTTTGACTGCGGTCTGATGGACGCCCTGTGCGATATTGTGCCTGCGGTCAAACCCCAGGCTGCCTACTTTGAGATGCTGGGCTGGGAGGGCATGGAGGTGCTGGAGCGTGTCATCAAGTACGCCAAGGAGAAGGGCTTCTATGTCATCGCTGACATTAAGCGGGGGGATATCGGCACCACCGCCACTGCCTATGCCGAAGGCTGGCTGGGCGGTGTCCAGGTGGGCGGCGCCTTCTGCCCCGGCTTTGACGCGGACTGCGTAACCCTGAACGGCTACATGGGTTCCGATGCCATTAAGCCCTTCCTGAAGGAGTGCAAGGAGCGGGACAAGACCCTGTTTGCCCTGGTCCACACCTCCAACGGCTCCTCCGTGGAGTTGCAGGATATGGTCTGCGGTGACCGTCTGGTTTACACCGTCATGGGCGACCTGGTGGGGCGTTGGGGCGGTGAATCCCCTGAGGATCTGGATAGGTATGGCTACAACTGCGTGGGCGCTGTCATGGGTGCCACCTATCCCGGTGATATCCGGGCCATGCGGGAGAAGCTGCCCCACACCTTCTTCCTGGTACCCGGCTACGGTGCCCAGGGCGGCACCGCCTCCGACGTCAGCTACGCCTTTGACCGCTATGGTCACGGTGCCATTGTGAATTCCTCCCGGGGCATTATGTGCGCCTGGAAAAAGACTGGCGGCAATGGCGAGGACTATAAAGAAGCCGCCCGGGCCGCCGCCATCGCCATGAGAGACGACATCGCTGCCTATACTACCATTATCTAAGACAGGGGGAAGCTTCCATGCCCATGACTAGAGTTTGTACCGTTCTGGAAAACCGCCGTCTCAACGACACGACGGTTTCCCTGCTGCTGGAGGCCGGTGAGCTGGCTTCCCAGGCGAAGGCCGGTCAGTTTGTAAATATCAAATGCGGCAGCGGCCTGCTGCTGCGCCGCCCCATCTCCATCTGCGATGTGGACAAGGAGAACAACACCCTGCGAGTGGTGTTTGAAGTGCGGGGTGAAGGCACCGCCTGGCTGGCCAAGCTGCCGGCCGGCCACAAAACCGACGTGCTTGGCCCCCTGGGTCATGGCTATGAGTTCCCGGAGGGGAAGGTCCTGGTGGTGGGCGGCGGCATCGGCGTCCCGCCCATGCTGTATACCGCCCGCAGTGCCGAGCGGGCAGTGGCTGCGCTGGGCTTCCGCAGCCAGGACAAGGTGATCCTGACCCAGGAATTTGCAGACTGCTGCCAGAGGGTGGCACTGATCTCCGACGACGGCTCCACTGGCCGCAAGGGCTTTGTCAACGTGCTGGTGAAGGAGCTGCTGGCGGAGGACCCGGAAATCCGGACGGTATTCGCCTGCGGCCCCAAGCCTATGCTGAAAACGGTGGTTGCCGCTGCCAACGAGGCCGACGTCCCCTGCCAGGTCAGCATGGAGGAGCGGATGGGCTGCGGCATCGGCGCCTGCCTGGTCTGTGCCTGCAAGGTCAAGAGTCCCAACGGGGAGCATTATAAACATGTCTGTAAGGATGGCCCTGTGTTCAAGGCCGAGGAGGTGTGCTGGGATGAGTAACACAGTGGATATGCGGGTCAATCTGGCCGGGATGACCATGAAGAACCCGGTGGTCGTGGCCTCCGGCACCTTTGGCTTCGGCCGGGAGTATGGCCAGTTCTACGATTTGGACGAGCTGGGCGGCATCTGCGTAAAGGGCTTGACCGCCCACCGCCGGGAGGGCAATCCGCCTCCCAGAATTGCGGAAACCCCCTCTGGGATCCTGAATTCGGTGGGCCTGCAAAATCCCGGCGTGGACGGGTTCATTGCCGAGGAGCTGCCTGAGCTGAAAAAGCATGATGTGCGCATCATCGCCAATATCTCCGGCAACACCCCGGAGGAGTACGGCGAGATGTGCGCCAAGCTCAGCGATGCCGGGGTGGATATGA
>CAZVVH010000171.1:0-4743 GCA_964630475.1 uncultured Oscillospiraceae bacterium
AAGAAATCCTACAAAAACATTGAAATTTGGAAACAGATTTGTTACAATAAAATTATATTTGATGCAGTAAGAAATGATGCAGAAAACGGCGGGCGTTGGAAGTTTGGAGAGGATTTTAGGGGAATGGTAGATCAGTATATCTACACTCGCATGGAGCGCCCCGGCCGCAGCTTGGGCCAGGGGTTTGCAAACAGAACAGATGGGATCGTAGGCGCCGTGCAGAAAGGCGTACAGGCGCTGACGAATTTTGAATATACGACGAAGGACGGCGGAGGGAACTACCTTCCAGTATGGATGAAGGCGGCGCTGCGGGAGCAGCGGGGGAAAATTGTCTTTCAGCAGGCGGTGAAGGAGCGGACGGAGAACGGAATGTGCTCCCTGTATCATGGCTATGTGCTGGACGGGACGGAGGAAATTTTTGAGCATCCGGAGCAGTGGGGCGGGTTCCTGTTCTGCTCCACAGCGGCGGAAATCCCTGAAAAGCTGGAGCGGCGGCAGATCCCGCTGCTTCGGCAGGAAAAGGTCAGCCCCTTCGGCGAGGTTTTGGAGTATTTTCAGCTGACGACCACGAACTTTATCCGATTGGTGCGAAGCTGCTTTGACGCCAAGGGCAATGAGGAGCTGGTTCTGGTGGCGGTGGATTACAGCCGGCCGGAGGCCCAGCGGATGGCGCTCCAGCTGCTGATCTGGTTGTTCCGCTTCCTGCCTATGGCCATGCGCCGCAGCGTTGACTGCACCACCTGCCTTTCCGAAGGCGGAAAGGAACGCTGCGCAGTGGGGCTGGTTCCTACCAGCAGCGTTTCCATCCGGAATGGGCATCTGGTGCTGAACCGGCAAAAGGGACTTCTGACCGGCGGCAGTATTCTTTTCGCGGACGGAAAGATGGAGAGAACCTCTGGGAAGCCCACTGGGGCGGCGGCATCCGGCAGCCTGTTCGGACAATGGCTGGACGCATTGGCCTCCTGGATGGTGAAACAGCCTGCCCGGCAGGCTGAGCGGGCCATGGGAGCGTTAAACCAGGTGTATCGCCGGTTTGATGCCATGATTGTCAGCCTTCCGGAGGAGGATCGGTGCAAGCTGAACTACTATGACGCGCTGTGCTGGACCCATCTGATGTTTGATCGGGATGAGGTTGCTAAGCGGGTTCCTGCCCGGAGCGATTTGACCTGCTTTGAGGACCTGCTGGCCTTCGGAAGCTGGCCGGAAGTGGTGCAGTCGGTGGGGAAAATGCTGGATGCCCTGGAGTCCCTGTATGTGACGCCTGCGTCTGCCCAGCTGATCCGGTTGATGACCAAAATCGTCCGGCTGGATGGTGTGGATGAAAATCTGAACCGGGCCAGGGAGATGATGTGCGCATTCCTGTCCAGGGACATGGAGACGGCAGAGATCGGAGAGGGCAGTGCTGTGTCGGCAAAGTACCTCCAGCTGATGACCACCGGCGGCATGACCTGGGGAGAGGCCCTGGAGCTGCTGGAGAGATCCTTTTTCCCAGACGAGTTTCACACCCCGGGCGAAGGGGATCTTACTGCCATTTGGAAACGGGCGGGAACCAGCCGCCTGAAGTCTGAGGGCTACCGGCGGTGCAGTGACTGGGTCAGCGGATATGTGAATGTCTGCCTCAATGTGGAGGAGCTGATTGACAGCGCGGACACCATTATGCGGGAGCTGGACGGCTTCCGTCCGGAGCTGCTGTCCCGGGTGTTGGACTGCCTGCTGAATGCCCAGGAGACCCGTTGCTATTACGCAAAGCTGGAAATCCTGCCCGCGCATCTGACGGCCTGCTGTCATTGTATTTCCCAGGTGCGCAGCCATATCCCGGAGGACTATTGGGAAGTGGCGGAGCGCTACTACACCAAGCTGTTTATGCAGCTGTGCCGGGAGTACCTGATCTATTGGGAGGATCAGCATACGCTGACTGGGATCTGTGACCTGATGGCGGAGTTCCAGAAGGAGGGCTGGCGCAGAAGCGAGGACAGCCTGTTAAAGGAGCTGATCGTGGCTCAATGCAACGGCATCTGTGAATACGACTGGGAGACCCTGAAGGATCGAATGAGCAAAGAAGGCAGCGATATTTTGCAGCGGCTGTGGCGGATCCTGGATCAGCTGGATGATTTCTGGGCGGAGGACAATCTGAAAGACCGCCTTTGCAGCCAGGTTTGCCGTTATTTGCTCCACGGCCTGCCTGAGTATGTGAATGACGAATGGGTGGTGAGCCAGGTGGAGGACCGGCGGAGCTTAAGCCGCTCCGGTTACTACCTGGAAATGCTGGCCCTGCAGGAATTCCTGGGGGGATGTGAGCAAAGTCTGGAGCAACTGCAATTCTGCATTCGCTTTTACCACGTGCCTACGGGGCCGATGCAGGATATGATGAAGTTCCTCTTCCGGGTGTTCCGGAGAGGGGGGCTGAGCCGTTTGGAGGTGGTGGCCCTGCAGGGAATTTATACCGCCAGCAGTAAGAGGCTAAAGGTCAGCCAGCTGGAGGTATTCCGTACCATCTGCCAGGTGCGGGGCGGCGATGCTCTAATCGAGCTGCTGGGCTGCTGGCCCAGCGCGGAGCCGGAGGAGGAGCTGACCGGGCGCGGGCGGAGGAAAGTGGAGGCTAAGCGCCGCCGGGGGGCCTATTCCTGGCTGAAGGCGGATGAGAACTTAATGAGAACCCTGGAACAGTTTAGCAAAGAGCGGAGCCTTTTGATACAAGTGGCCGACGGGACGGAGAACTTTTTCCTTCGGCTGATGGAAGAGGTCAACCGGCTGGCGCCGGTTGGAACGGTGGCCCGGGCTGCCGCGGTGCGGATCAACCAAAATTTGCTGGAAATATTAGAGAAAGAATCTGGTTTTGCGACAAGAGTGCTTTGCGGCTCCAGAAAACGGAAGCTGCTTGCCGAATAGAGAAAGGATCCTGATAGATGAAAAAAATTTGGGCCGCATTCGTGACAGCGGCGCTTCTGACCTCTTGTGTATCTGCCTGTTTTGCGGCAGACAACGGCGTCGAGACGGTTACCAATGCTATGAAGAGCTTCCAGACGGACATCTCCTTTAAGTCCGAGAACGTGGAGGAGACATTCCGGGAGGTGTTTGATGAGAACCCCGAGCTGTTTTATTATTTTGGCGGCTATGATGGCACATCCACCAACGGAAAAAAGAACAAGATCCAGATGACCTATGTAAATACCGACGTAAATTCGGATTCTGTCTTTGTGGTGAACAACACCTCTGATCTGTACAACGTAATCGGCCTGGCGCTGGTAGATACTATGACTGAGGTGCCCATGGTGATTACGGACAGCGCTATCACCACCGAGAATATTGTGGGGACCATTGAACAGTGGCGGACGGATCACTATCTGGCCTACATGGGCTTTGGCAGCTCTCAGGCGACGGTGAAGAGCGCCGAGCTTTCCACCTGGACTGCCTGCACCCTGACCATCAGCTATGTGGAAAGTCCGGAAACCATCCAGCAGTGGCGCACGGAGACCCAGGATAAGGTTGTTTCCTTGTGCGGCAGCCTGTTCGCGCTGGATATGCCGGACTATCAGAAGGAGCTGCTCATTCACGACTATATTATTGAGAACTGCACCTATCAGGAAAGCTCGGACAGCAAGGCCCAGTATGCTGCCTATGGCTGTCTGGTGGAAGGAAAGGCTGTTTGCGAGGGCTACGCGGAGAGCGCCCGCCTGCTGTTCCAGGCGGCTGGCCTGGAGAGCTATTATGTGGAAGGGGCGGGAACCTCTGCCAACCATGCCTGGAACTGCGTCCAGATTGACGGTCAGTATTACTGGGTGGACCTGACCTGGGATGACCCGGTGCCTGAGAACGGCGAGGAAGAGACCCTGGATCACAAATACTTTAACCTAACGGACAGCCAGCTCAATGCGGACCACAGCTGGCAGTACGCCAAGTATCCCTCCTGCGTATCCACCACTTGGAGCTACGACGCGGTGAAGGAGGCTATGAACCCGGAGGAGGGAACGGAAAGCCCGGCTCCCACCTATTCGGACTACTCCGCGAAGAATGTAACCACCTTGGAAAGCCTGCGTTCTGACTTGGTCTATGAGCTGGGGCTTGAGACATCAGGCGCTGGAAGCGCCCAGACGGAGTCTCCGGAGAACCAGGGAAGCTCGGAAACCACCTCCCCCACAGAAAATCCGGAGGGGACCACTGCCCCTGTGGAATCTTCTCAGGGAGAGAAGGGGAGCAGCCACACCGGCCTGAAGGTCTTGGTTGGAGTTGTTGTGGTTCTGGCTCTTTTGGTGGTGGCCTATCTGATCTACCGCAGGATTATGTATCTGAGATATATGGCCCGGAAGAGAGCACGCCAGCAGGCCCGGAGAAACGCTGCCCGTCAGGGCGGAGGCTCCGCCGCCGGGGCAGGGCGCAGACCTGCGCAGAGGAGCGGAGGAAGCAGCAGCCGTTCGGACAGCAGAAGCAGCTCCTCCAGCCGCCAAAGACGGGAGAATCCCTTTCGCTGATACATTATAATATATGTAGCACGGGGCCTGCCAACCGCAGGCCCCGTTTTCCGGAGAAGGACACCCCAAAAAACGGGCCGGGCTTGTGAGTTTGACGAGATGGGGCCGAAAAAACCTGAAAAAGCGCCGAAAACTCAGCAAAAATCCCAAAAGATATTTTTGAAAAAAAGCTTGACTATGAAGTTGAATTGTAATAGAATAATAGGGCACCTGATTTGGGGTGCAGTCTGCGATGATGCAGGAGATTGCAGCGAAAGCTGGTAACTTCTGCGGA
>CAZVVH010000172.1:0-4704 GCA_964630475.1 uncultured Oscillospiraceae bacterium
CAGAGCAGTATCCGTGGCGGAAACCGAGTTACAGCCGTGGGCAATGTTGGCAAAGGGGCCGCCGTGAACAATGGCGGGATTGTGCTCCAGGGTCTGCACCAGGTTGGGCTTAATGGCGTCCTTCAACAGGACGGTCATAGCCCCCTCTGCCTTCAGGTCATGGGCGGTGACAGGCTCGCCCTTGGTATTATAGGCCACGATAATCTTGGCCAGGCGCTGCTTCAAATCCTTCAGATCAGAGGCCAGGCACAGGATGGCCATAACCTCAGAGGCCACGGTAATATCAAAGCCGTCCTCTCGGGGGACACCCTGCATACGGCCGCCCAGGCCGTCAATCACATGGCGCAGCTGGCGGTCATTCATATCCACGCAGCGCTTCCAGGTGATATTCTTCACATCAATATCCAGGGCATTGCCCTGCTGAATGTGATTATCCAACATGGCTGCCAGCAGATTGTTGGCCGCGCCGATAGCGTGGAAGTCGCCGGTGAAGTGCAGATTAATATCCTCCATGGGGATCACCTGAGCCATGCCGCCACCGGCGGCACCGCCCTTGATGCCGAACACGGGGCCAAGAGAAGGCTCCCGCAGGCAAAGCAGGGTCTGCTTGCCCAGCTTGGACAGGGCGTCCGCCAATCCCACGGAGGTGGTGGTCTTTCCCTCTCCCGCGGGGGTAGGATTGATGGCGGTAACCAGAATCAGCTTCCCCTTCCGGGGCTGCTGACGGAGGGGAGTGATGTCAATCTTCGCCTTTACTTTTCCGTAATAATCCAGCAGGTCCTCACTGATCCCTGCTTTCGCTGCCACCTGGCCGATTGGCAGCATCGGGGTGCTCTGCGCAATTTCAATGTCGGTCATATGCTTTTTTACTCCTTTACCGTTTTAATTTCCAAATTTGCGGCGTTCAAGGTGGCTTTTTCACCTCTGTAAAAACAAAAGCCGACACTCTGAGCGCACATGTTGCCCAGACGGTCGGCTTTCCAAGCACCATACTCCCTGTGGTTTATCCACTTCCGTCAGTCATATGGTTATTTTTACTTTATCACACCAGCTTTTAAATGTCAACGGATTTTCAGGAATCTTTTTTCTCATCCACCTGTGATGGTTCCAAATGGATGACGCCTTCCTCCTGTATCTCAGCCCTCTTTTGATCCGCGGCGCAGAATTTGATGCTCTGGATTTCCCGGCCGAGAAAGGGCAGAACTCTCCCGCTGTGCGCGTTCATTCTGCGCTCCGCCTCGTCCCGCTTGCGCTTTTTTTCTCTCAGCTCTTCCGCATCCTGCCGAATCTGTTGCAGCTGTTCCAGCCTGGTCTGACATTCCTCACATTGTATCAGGTGTTGATTGACCCGGAGGGCCAACTCCCGTGTCTCCGGCGTTAGCTCTTCCATCCAGGCGAACGTCACCAGATCTCCAAAGCTGATGTGCTTATCCACTGTCAATACCTCCTTGTATTGTGGCGGAGGAACCCCCCTGGGCTGTCACGCTGGACAGCCCCAGGGCATATTCCCTTTGCCCGTGCTCCGCAGCTTATGCGATAAACGCCTTCAGCTGCGCGGCACACTCGCCAGTGCTGATCAGGCGCAGAGCCTTTCTCTCAATCTGGCGAACCCGCTCACGGGTCAGGCCCACATTGCGGCCAACCTCGTCAAGGGTGTAAGTATGGCCGTCAAGCAGGCCATAGCGGAGGGACAGGACATAGCGCTCACGCTCAGGCAGGGTGTCAAGCACCTTGCGCATCACAAGAACCAGCGCCTTGCGGGTCAGTTCCTCATCCACCTCATCCATGGGATTGTCGCCGGGGGTCACATCAATCATGGTACCGCCGTCGTCGTCGCTGCTTAGAGGATTGTCCAGGGAGGTGGTATCGCGCTCATAGCGCTGGAGGGCCTTTACCTTGGAAACGCTGATGCCCAGGCGCTGAGCCAGCTCCTCCTCTGTGGGCTGCCGGTTCAATTCTACCGACAGCTCCCGGACGGCCCTGCGAAGGTGGGCCACCTGATGGAAGATGTGGCTGGGCAGGCGGATAGTGCGGCCACAGTCCGTGATGGCCCGGGAGATTCCCTGACGGATCCACCAAGCGGCGTAGGTGGAAAATCGGGTGCCCCGATCGCTCCGGTACTCAGAGGCGGCCTTCATCAAGCCGATGTTGCCCTCCTGAATCAGGTCCAGCAGAGGCAGGCCCCGGTTCAGATACTTCTTCGCGATCAGAACCACCAGGCGCAGGTTGGCATTCACCATGCGGTCATGGGCCACTTCACCCTGGCGAACCAGCTGGCGCAGGAGGGTCAGACGGTCCAGATCCCCCGGTTCGCCGCCGGACTCCATCTGCTCCAACAGCTGGGCAGCATCCTGACCGGCGCGAATCCGGCTGGAAAGCTGCTGCTCCTCCTCGGCGGTCAGCAGCTTATACTGACCGATCTCCTGCAGGTATTCCTTGACGGAATCAAGTACAGCTCCGGATTCCACGGACATATCCAGCTCCTCAACCAGAAGCTCGTCCTGTTCCATTGTGGTGTCGTTCTTCTTAGCCATCTCATTCCCTCATCTTTCTCTAAAACCGGGTGATTTTGTCCTTTGTAATATAAATGGGAAATCAGCTAAGAAATTCAAACTTTCTTGAGAATTTTTTCAATGCTTTTTTGACAGCCTTTGGAAGTCCCTTCCGCCCTTATCCTGTTTCTCGATGAAATACTTTCATCCTTACTGCTCCGGCTGGGTGATGACCTCGCCGTTGCGCACGGACTCCATCAGGCTCTTTGCCACTTCCACGGACTCCAGGTTGGGAATCATCACATAGGCGGTCTGGCTCATGGAATAGGGAACGGCGGAGCCATTCTCACCGGTGGCGCTGTAGGTCAGGACCTCCCAAGAGCCGCCCTGGTCCAGCTGATTGCGCACCAGGGAGCTGATCAGCTCATAGGGCATGCTGGTCTCAAAGCTGCCCTCCACGGCGTCCATCAGGGAGGTGTAGTTCAGCAGCAGTTCCGGGGACAGGACCTTGTTGACAACGCCCTTGATTACCGCCATCTGATCCCGGCCTCGCTGGTTGTCACCATCCGCGAAGGCGTGGCGCTCCCGGGCAAAGGCCAGGGCCTCCTCACCGTTCAGATAGTTTTCACCCACAACAAACTGCTTGACACTTCCGCTCTCCACACCGGAGGTGAAGGAGACATCCGAATTCACGGTAATTCCGCCCAAGGCGTCAATGATATCCTCAAAACCGGAGAAGTTGACGCGGAAATAGTATTCAATGCTGGTATCATAGAGCATTTCCAGGGTATCCATACTGACCTGGATGCCATAAATACCCGCATGGGTCAGCTTATCCTCCTTGCCATTAGAGATGGACAGGGGAACAAAGTAATCTCGGGGGGTGGAAACCAGCAGAATCTGATGGGTCTGCGTATTCACCGTGGCGATGATATTCACGTCGCTGCGGCTCTTGGTGGACAGTGCCCCATAGGTATCAATGCCGCTCATATAGACGGCAAAGCTGGTCTGATCCTCCACGTTGGCGGCGTCATTGGGATTAATGGTGCCTTGCAGCTCGGCCGGAAGCTCCTTCTCCACAAAGAGCAGCGTGGCCTCCCGGATCAGAGACATCAGGTTTTCATAGCCCTCCATCTCTTCCAGCACATCAATATACGCTTTGTTCAGCAGAATCGCGTCTGTCTCCTCGGACAGAAGTGCGTCCACCAGATCGGTCAGAGAATCGTATTCCACCGTCCTGACTGTGGTGCCCAGGTCCTGATTCAACTGAGCCAACGCCTCATCGGTATTCTCCCGATCCAGCTCGCCCAGGATTCCGTAGGTGTACCCCGCCGCAACGTCGGTGAACTCGTTGGGATCGTCCACCCGGACATAAATACCCACAGCGGTGGACTCCGTCCGGGCGGAGGTCACCTTTCCGGCTGTGGAATTGGTCTTAACCACGTACCGGCAGCCAACGCCCAGAATCATCAGGAACACCAGCGCCACGATCATGCCCACGGCATAGCGTCCCTTGCTCCGGACATTCCAGGTCAGAATGGCGATCAAAATCACCATCATGCCCAGGATCACACCGCCTGCGACCATAAACTTCATCGGAATCAGCTTTGTCGTTGCCAGCAAATACACAAAAACCTCTGCAAGAATTGCGCAGATAGCAGTCACAACCTTGCCAAAAAGCCAGCCCACTTTTCTACCCACGGTATCACACCCTTCTAATATCTATCATTCCGCATGGGGGAATCATTATGAATCCTACAGGTCATCAAATGCCGCCGCACAGCCCGGTATTTGAATATCTGACTAATCATTATAAGGCTTTTCCCCCATAATTGCAAGCCGCTTGCGGATTTTTGCCCCCAACGCGTGAAAAATCCATGATTTTTCACGGAATCCGTTTAAAATGGAATAGGAAATTCAGCACAATCATGTTATAATAAGTTGCTAATTTATCAAACCAGAAGCTCCACGAAAGGATGTTTGACTATGAGTATCATCAAGGACCCGTCCCTGGCTCCCTCCGGCCGGAAAAAGATTGAGTGGGTGCGCTCCTTTATGCCCGCCCTCTCCGCCATTGAGGCCCAGTTTGAAAAGGAAAAACCCTTTGCAGGCCTGCGCATTGCCATCTCCGTCCATCTGGAGGCCAAAACCGCCAATCTGGGCCTGGTGCTGGCCAAGGGCGGCGCGGAGGTCTATCTGACCGGCTGCAACC
>CAZVVH010000173.1:0-4681 GCA_964630475.1 uncultured Oscillospiraceae bacterium
CTCATAGTCCGGGTCCTCCAAATCCAGATAGAAGTTGCGCAGCTGCCCCACCAGGAACATGCCCTTATAGACAATGGTCCGTGAGGAGAAGGATACCACATAGGTGTTGTCATTGGACTGCTCAAACACCCGGCGGGCCACATAGAGCTTGCGGTCAAAGTCCAGTCCCCGGGCCACATTGGCAGGGCGCTTCACAAAGCACTGCATGATATGGGGCATGCAGGATTTTGCCTTCTCGCCCAGAATCTCCGCCCGGACAGGCACCTGACGCCAGCCCAGGAACTCCATTCCCTCCTTGGCCACAATGACCTCCAGCATCTTTTTTGCCATGGAACAGGCTAAGGTGTCCTGGGGCAGAAAAAACATGCCCACACCATAATCTCTCTCGTCGTCCACAGTGATGCCCATCTCAGCGGCCGCCTTCTTGAAGAACTTGTGGGAGATTTGCAGCAGAATGCCCACGCCGTCGCCGGTCTCGCCGGCGGCGTCCTTACCGGCCCGATGCTCCAGCTTCTCCACGATCTTCAAAGCATTGTCCACCGTCCCGTGGCTTTTGATTCCTTTGATGTTGACCACCGCGCCGATGCCGCAGTTATCGTGTTCAAAGGAGGGTTCATAGAGGCCGCGCTGGCGACTCTCCAGACTGGTTCCTTCCATTCGGAAACGCCCCTTTCAAATAAATAAATTTCCTATCATTCAGGAAAGAGGAGACAGCCGAACAAAGCACTCTTTTGTGCCTCCATTCAGCCACCTCCTCTTTGAGATGCGTCTTATTTGTTTTCTCTCTGTTCCGTCAGCCCAGCAGCTTCTCGATGCGGGCAACTGCCTCCTTGGTGGCCTCCGCATCACCGAACGCAGTGAGCCGGATATAGCCCTCGCCGCTGGGGCCGAAGCCTGCGCCGGGGGTGGTCACCACATTTGCCTCCTTCAGCAGCTTGTCAAAGAACTCCCAGCTGCCCATGCCGCCAGGGATCCTTGCCCAGATATAGGGGCTGTTCACCGCGCCATAGACCTCAATGCCGCAGTTTTGCAGGCCCTCCTTGATGACCTTGGCGTTGCGCTGATAATAGGCGATATTCGCCATGATCTGCCTCTCGCCCTCTTCGGTGTAAATGGCGGCGGCGCCCTTCTGGATGATATAGGAAGCGCCGTTGAACTTGGTGGTCTGGCGGCGGTTCCACATGGCATTCAGGGAAGCGCCGTCCCGGACCAGCTCCTTGGGGATCACAGTATAGCCGCAGCGGGCGCCGGTGAAGCCAGCGGTCTTGGAGAAGGAACGGAATTCAATGGCGCAGGTCTTTGCCCCCTCCACCTCATAGATGGTGTGGGGAACATTGTCCTCCACAATGAAGCGCTCATAGGCGGCATCAAACAGGATCATGGCGCCGGTCTCATTGGCGTAATCCACCCAGACCTTCAGCTGGTCCTTGGTCAGAACCGCGCCGGTGGGGTTGCCAGGGGAGCAGATATAAATCAGATCCACCTTACCCTGGGGCAGCGCGGGGACAAAGCCATTCTCCGCCGTGGTGGGCATATAGACGATGTTGCTCCACTTGCCGGTTTCCTCATGATACTCCCCAGCCCGGCCGCTCATCACATTAGAATCCACATAGACGGTGTAAACAGGGTCGCAGACAGCCACCACATTGTCCTTGTCAAACAGGTCAACAATGTTGCCGCAGTCGCTCTTGGCGCCGTCGGAAATAAAGATCTCCTCGGGCTGGATGGAAACGCCCCGCTTTGCATAGTCATGCTGGGAAATGGCCTCCCGCAGGAATCCATAGCCCTGCTCCGGGCCATAGCCCTTGAAGGTCTCGGCAGCAGCCATCTCTTCCACAGCCTCATGCATGGCCTGAATGACTGCGGGAACCAGGGGGCGGGTCACGTCACCGATGCCCAGCTTAATCATCTTTGCTTCCGGATGCTCGTCCTGATAGGCGGCCAGCCGGCGGGCTACCTCAGCAAACAGGTAGTTGCCGGGGAGCTTTTGAAAGTTCTCATTTATCTTCATAGAAAAAGTTCCTCCCTGTTAATTTGTGCGGTATGTTATATCATATCAATTTATTCCATTGAAATCAAGCAGTTTCAATCCAAAAACAGATGCCTGAGGCGGAGTATCCATCTGCCCTGGGCATCTGTGACTCCTTTTTCAATTGTCTGTTTGCTTGCTCAGCTCTTCCAGCATCAGCCTGGCCATCTGAACCATTCTCGTGCCGTTGTCCATGCTCCGTTTCTGGATCATCCGGTGGGCCTGATCCTCTGTGATATCGTACTTCTTCATCAGCGCCTGCTTGGCCCGATCAATGATCTGTTTTTCCTCGTCGCTGCGCTTGGGCCGGATCAGCCGCTCCAGCCGCCGCCCCATCTGCATGGCCATGCGCACCGCAATGGTCAGATCCGCCCGGGAAACCGGGGCAGGCAACGGGAAAATGTCGTCCAGCTCACAGAGATCCAGCTGGCTCTGGGTGGCCACCACCAGCATCATGGTGGTGGCGGGCAAATCTTCCGCCAAATCCATGGCAGTCCAGCCGTGCAGCTTATAGCCGCTGATCACCACATGAACGTCCCGCTTTTCCACAGTCCGTTTTACCTCGTCCGCAGAGTGGCAAATGATACATTTGGCAACATAACTGCTTTCTATAATTTCCGCAAAGCGCTGAGCCGTTTTCTCGCCCTCGAAAGCAACAATGACCTTTTCCACCTGGATCACTTCCCCTCTTGTTTCGCTTGGCGTCTAGTGTTCAATCAATAGGCGATCATATACTTCTCGAGCTCCCAGCTGCTGACCCGGGTGCGGTATTCATTCCACTCCTTGTACTTGGCGTCCAGAATGGCCTGAGAAACATGGGGGCCAAGGGTATCCATCACCAGCTGATCCCGCTCCATAGCTTTCAGAGCGGCGTAGAGAGAATCCGGCAGACATTCAATGCCTGCGGCCTTCAGCTCCTCCGTAGTCATAGCGTAGATGTTCTCCCGGGATTCAGGAGGCGGGGTCAGGCCCCGCTCAATGCCGTCCAGGCCGGCGGCCAGGCAGACCGCCAGGGCCAGATAGGGATTGCAGGAGGGATCCGGGCTGCGCAGCTCCACCCGGGTGCTCTCTCCCCGGGCAGCGGGGATCCGAATCAGGGCGGAGCGGTTTCCGGAGGACCAGGCATTATAACAGGGGGCCTCAAAGCCAGGAACCAGCCTCTTGTAGGAATTCACCAGAGGATTCAGGATGGCTGTCATACCCTGGATATGCTCCAGAATGCCGGCGATAAAGGAGTAGGCCTCCTTGGAAAGCCCGTAAACATCCAAAGGATCGCTGAAAATATTCTTGCCGTCCTTCAGCAGGGACATATTGATGTGCATGCCAGAGCCGGAAACGCCGAACAGCGGCTTCGGCATAAAGGTGGCATGGAGGCCGTTCTTCTGAGCCAAGGTCTTGACCGCCAGCTTGAAGGTCATAATATTGTCCGCCGCATGCATGGCCTCAATATACTTGAAGTCAATCTCATGCTGGCCGCCTGCGGCCTCGTGGTGGCTGGCCTCAATCTCGAAGCCCATGGCCTCCAAGTTCAGGCAGATCTCCCGGCGAGTGCTCTCCCCGTGATCTAAGGGGCCAAGGTCAAAGTAGCTGGCCTCATCGTTGGTCTTGGTGGTGGGCTTGCCCTCCTCATCCGTCTCAAAGAGGAAGAACTCGCACTCCGGACCTACATTGAAGGTGTAGCCCAGCTCCAGCGCCCGCTTGGTCACCCGGCCCAGAACCCCCCGTGAATCCCCGATGAAGGGGGTACCATCAGGGTTATAGATGTCGCAGATCAGGCGGGCCACCCTGCCCCGGGAGGGACGCCAGGGGAAGATCACAAAGCTGTTCAGGTCAGGATGGAGGCACTGATCTGATTCTTCCACCCGGACAAAGCCTTCAATGGAGGAGCCATCAATCATAATCTCATTATTCAGCGCCTTGCCCAGCTGGGAGGCAGTGATCGCCACATTTTTCAGCTGTCCAAAGGCATCCACAAACTGCATGCGGATAAATTTTACATCCTCTTCATCCACGATTTGGATAATATCTTCCTTTGTATAAGCCATAAATATTACGCCCTTTCGGTAAAATCCCATGAATGCCCAAACTTCCCGCCAGTTTTCACGGTTTCTTTTCCTGTCAAGTATACCGCAGCCCTTGCAGGATTGTCAACGTATTTTTGCAATTAATTTCATTTTTTGTTGCATCTATCCAAGGACTTTTTCGTTAAATTTTCAGTTTTTGTTTCATTTTTGCAAGTTTTATGTCTCATTTTTTGCAAGCAGGTGAAAACAGTTCTGCGGGCCGGACTCCGCCGGCGTTTCAGGCTGCCGCGGCGCTTACAACCCCTTCGGGTTTGCTTCGCGAACCCACCTCCCCTTACACAGGGGAGGCTTTTGGGCGGTGCCGGGCCGAGAAGGAGCTGCCTCGAAATTTGCACACCTGCAAGGCTCCCTTGTGCAAAGGGAGCTGTCAGCCGTCAGGCTGACTGAGGGATTGTCTCCCTTTACATAGGGGAGGCCTTTGGGCGGTGCCGGATTGAGGAAACGTTTTGGGCTGTCTCTTGAAGAGACAGCCCCCGGATTCCCATATTATAACATAGTTCGGCCGCTGACCAACCGGTAATAGACCTCGGAGGTCACCTTGTACACGATGATATAGAGCAGGGCAAAG
>CAZVVH010000174.1:0-4645 GCA_964630475.1 uncultured Oscillospiraceae bacterium
TCATGTGACAAAAGTGAAGTAATGAAATAATTAGCTGGGTTTTGATCTTGGATGGTTCGAGTGACATCCAAACAGAAGAGACAGAAGCAGGGAGCGATCATATATGAATCAAGGGGTTTATCAGGCTTATCTTGACATTTTGCGGGAGGAACTGGTTCCCGCCATGGGCTGTACGGAGCCAATCGCCGTGGCCTACGCCGGCGCACTGGCCAGAAGGACGCTGGGCAGGCTGCCTGAGCGGGTGGAGCTGACTGTCAGCGGAAATATCATCAAAAATGTCAAAAGCGTCATTGTACCCCATACCGGTGGCCGCAAGGGCCTGCGCACGGCGGTTGCGGTGGGAATCTGCTGCGGAGACGCGGAAAAGGAACTGGAGGTTCTCTCTCAGATTCGAGAGGAGGAGCTTGCGGCGCTGGATGCCTTTTTGGCTACAAGGGAGATCCGGCTGGGAGAATCCGACGCCAACTGTCCCTTTGATATCCAGGTCCGGGTGATTGCCGGAAGGGACAGCGCCTTTGTCCGTATCATTGGAAACCACACCAACATCGTGCGCATCCAACGCAATGAGGAGATTCTGCTGGAAAAGCCATTTTCCGATGATGTGGTCCAGGCCCCGGAGAATCGGAAGCTGTTGAACGTGGAGGATATTGTTGCCTTTGCGGATGAAGTGCGGATCGATGATGTGCGCGAGATTTTGCAGCGCCAGATTGATTACAACACGGCCATCGCCGAAGCTGGCCTGCGGGAGAGCTACGGAGCCAGCGTGGGTAAAATTCTCCTGCGCTCCTATGGAAACAGCGTCCAGAACCGGGCAAAGGCTTGGGCGGCAGCAGGATCCGACGCCCGTATGAACGGCTGTGAGCTGCCTGTGGTTATCAATTCCGGCAGCGGAAATCAGGGGATGACCGCATCCATTCCGGTTATCATTTACGCTAAGGAATGCAATGTCTCTGAGGATTTGCTCTACCGGGCGTTGGTGGTTTCCAATCTGGTCACCGTCCACTTGAAAACTGGAATCGGCAGCCTTTCCGCTTATTGCGGCGCCACCAGCGCTGGCGCTGGGGCAGGGGCCGGAATCTGCTATCTCTACGGTGGGCATTACGATGAGATCGCCCATACCATCGTCAACGCACTGGCGATTAACTCCGGTATGATCTGCGACGGAGCCAAGGCCAGCTGCGCCGCGAAGATCGCCTCTGCGGTGGAGGCAGGCCTGCTGGGCTGGCAGATGAACCAGCATGACAGCCAGTTCTATGGCGGCGACGGCATCGTGGTCAAGGGCGTGGAGAACACCATCCGGGCGGTCAGCGCCCTGGCCCGGGAGGGAATGCGCGCCACGGATGCCAAGATCATCCATATTATGATGGAGAACGGGTAATTTTAATCAAACGCACCAGAGGTTGTCTGCAAAAGGGCCTCTGGCACGTTTTTGTGCACCGGAACCAAAAAACATGAAAACCCCGGAGTCCAGCTGTTTTGCAGCCAACTCCGGGGCCTCTGAAAAGATATCGAATTGAACGACTCAGCGCTTCAGAAGGTTCACCAGCTTGGAAAACAGGCCAACCTTGCCTTCGTCAGCGGCAGTCCATGCGCAGGAAGTATGCTCCTGACAGCCGATATAAGTGTCCAGAATCAGAACCATAAGTCAAACCTCCATATCTTATTAAAACTAAACATTGGTTTTATCTCTCTGTAATCATATATTATCACATGAAGTGAGGAAAACAATGGGAGGAGAACTCAATGTTAAAGGGAAAAACTGTGCTTGTATCACCAAAATATTGAAAAAAGTATATGGACATCCGGGAAAGTAAGGAAAAACCTCTTACTTTCTTTACAAAAATGAAAATAAAAATTCAAAAAACCTTGAAATTTACTTGGCATGCAGGAGAGACATTGAATAAAATAAGCTTGTCGAAAAACTCGACAAGCTCAGAACGTCCAGGCAAAAGCCTGGGCGTTCTCTTTTGCGCTGCTTCAAAAGCCCCCATTCCAGTTAGGGAACACGTGCTGGTAGTAGTTCTCCGAGATCAGGTATTTGGCGTAGGTCTCCTTATTCTGAGCCAGGGCGCTGACCTTGGAAACGTAGTCCTCGTCCACCGTGATGCCGGGATTGGGGGTGAAGGTCTTGGTGTAGGCCTCATAGGTGCCGGCGGCGGTGATCCAACTGGAGCCGTAGCCGAAGTCCACAAAGGGGACAATCTTCATATTCGAATCCACCACACCCGGCGCCACATCCGGTGCCAGAATATCCCGGCCGGACAGCAGACGGGAGTCGTACTCCATGCCGAAGAGGTTGAACAGCGTGGGGACAATATCAATGGCAGAGCAGGGGGCGTCCACCTGAACCGGCTCCTCCATGGAGCCGCTCCAAATAATCAGCGTGTTCTTGTAGCGGGAGGTCAGCTTTTCGTTGTCCTCAATTCCGGTCAGTTCAATGTAATAGTCGTTGTCGTAATCCTCACTCAGGGCATAGGGGAAGTGGTCCGCGGTCAGAACGATCACCGTATCATCGGCAATGCCGGCGGCGTTCAGCTCATCCAACAGATATTCCATGGCATATTCCAGCTCCATCTGGGCGGCCAGGTAAGCCAGGGCGGGTTCGGAGTAGTTCAGATCGGACACCGCATCCTGGTTCTTCTTGGACATGGCGTTCAGGCCGAAGCCATAGTCACAGTGGCCGGAAACCGTCATGTAATAGGTGTGGAAAAGGGTTCCGTCCTTTACGTAGTTTTCGATTTGCTCACCGATGGTTGCCTGCAGCATTTCCAGGTCGGAGGCGGGCCAGGAGTCGGAGCTTTCAAGCTCCAGGCCGTTGCCGAAGCCGTGATAGTCATAGCCCAGGTTGGGGTGAGTTTCGCTGCGCCCGTAGTAGGAATAGGTGTTGTTGTGATAGGCGGTAGAGGTGTAGCCCAGAGAACTGAACATCCAGCCCAGGCCGAAGGGCATGGCCTTGCCAGCGCTGACCTTAAAGGAGGTTTTGCTGTCGATCCAGGTGGGGATCAGGCCGGTCATGGCCGCATACTCACCGCCGGTGGTGGACTGGGACCAGTCAGGTTGATAGTAATTGGTGAACACAAATCCGTCATTGGCCAGCTGGTATAGGGCAGGGGTTCGCTCCTCATCAATCACCACATAGGAGAAGGACTCCGCTGTCAGCATAATCAGGTTCTTGTCCTTGAAGAGGCCAGTATACTGGTTCTGTTCTGTAGGGGTCTGGGTGGAGAAGTATTCGTCCATGGATTGCAGAGTGGTGTCCGTGTCGTCTGCAATGAGGGAGGCAAAGTCAATGTCCATCACATTGTCATCATAGTCGATTGCCACAGGTTCCGGTGACGGTGTGGCGTCCGGCTCTGCGGTTTCCTGGGGTAGATCTGCGGAGGGGGCCGGCGTCTCCACTAGGGAAGCGGTTGGATCATTGCCCAGCGTCGCCGTTGGCTGACCGAAAATCTTATAATGGAATTCCAAGCGCACGGTGTTCACCAGGCCGAAGCGGGGAATGGTGCTGTTTGCGGAGTAGTCCACCGTGGCATAGTGGCGGTCGGTGCCGATGTGGCAGACCAGCAGCGCGAGCAGCTGAAGAGCCAGGAAAAGCAGGGCCTGGGAGATCAGCAGGCTGTTCCTTTTGGATTGGTACTTCCGCCTGAAGTGGGGGATCAACCTGTAACCGAAAATCAGAATCAGAATGCTGGGGGCCAGAGCCAGAGGGAAAAACCACAGATGCCGGGCGAGTACCCCCATGGCAGTGCCCAGGAAATTGCCCGCTACCTCACCGGACATGTTCAGCAGGAAGGAAATCTGATAGTATGTACCAAAGAAATCCTGACAGCAGCACTCCGCGATAAAGAATACCGCGATGATAAAATAAAGGATGGCAGTGACCCGACAGGACCATTTGTGGCTGGGGATAGCTGAGGCAATGAGCCAGATCAGCGCACCCAGGGCGGCACCGGAAAACAGGGAGCGGAAAAAGCCTGCGCCAATCAGGTGAATGGAGCTGTTGGCAATGCGAAGGATCGCCTCCAAGAAGGGAATGCTGGCCAGAAAAAAGGCCAGCGAGAGCCAGATGGACTGGGAGGAGCGTTTTGGAGGCTGGCCGGTGCTTAGATGGAAGGGAAACTGGGGGCGGGAAACTGAATCCGGAGCGCTGCGCTGCTGAGTTGCATTCATAATAAGCCTTCCTTTTTTTCTCTGTATGGAAGTGTGCGGAGATGGGATGCCAAAGCCATGGGCTTTACAGAAGCTTTGCATGAAGTTGATCTTTATTATACACCACTTTCAGGAAAATGCCATTAATTTTTTCTGAAGATCCACCGCGCCCGTTTTTTCTGCGGGAGAGGAACTTCCGTTTGAAGTATGAAAAATGACCGCCTGATTCAGGCGGCCATTTTTCGAAAGAAAAGAAAAGAAAATGAATCATACGAGGGGCGAGCGCGTGAAAGCTTAGATGTTTGATGCTAAAACTGATTAAAAGCTTGAAAAGCTTTTTATAGCACAAAGTGTGTTCAGTTTTTATGAGACGGCGCAGCGTGCAATCGCACGATGCCAGTGTGCGCAGCACACGGGTTTCTCAATGAAAGCATTTCATTGAGAAACAGTATTAAAATCCACTTATGAGGCCTGCTGCCGGTGCTCAATAATCGGC